>CAZTFJ010000001.1:0-16582 GCA_964612255.1 uncultured Rikenellaceae bacterium
TGGGCGAGGATCTTAATGGCTACAATGCTGTTGCTATTGAGCCAAACCTTGAGCATGCTTACGTTTACTTTATGGAGTATATTGCCAATAAATCTCCCCAATTAGTATGAGTGTATTCCATAATCTTTTTACTGTGGCTCGTTTCGAGCGCAAAACGCTTTTCAGAAGCTGGTTTTTCCGAATTTTTGCTGCCATTGCCATTATAGGAATTAGCGTTTTTAATCTTGTGGTAAATTTAGAGAATACTGGAGTACCCTGGATTTACAGAGCATTGCCAGCATCATTACCCTATGCAAATCTTATAATTCTTAATCTTGGGCAGGCCATTGTTGCTGTGTTTCTGGCATCGGAATTTTTAAAACAGGACAGAAAGAACGATACCGTTGAGGTTATATACGTTCGTTCAATGACCAATTTAGAGTACGTGTTTGGCAAAACGCTGGGAATACTTAGCGTTTTTCTCTTACTAAACTTTGCTGTTCTGATTATAGGTATTGGTTTTTCATTTATTAGTACAGACTCGGCCAAAGGCATTGCAGAGTTTTTTCTTTATCCAATTCTAATAAGCATTCCAACGCTCACTTTCATTCTAGGGCTTTCTTTTTTCCTAATGAGCGTTCTTAAAAATCAGGCCATAACTTTTATTATACTGCTGGGCTACATAGCCCTAACCGTTTTTTACCTTAACGATGTTTACTACCATTTTTTCGATTACATAGGCTATAAGGTTCCATTTTTAGCATCAACCGTTGGTGGTTTTGGCAATATTAAGTCCATTGTTTTGCACCGCTCAGTATACTTTTTGTTGGGACTTGCATTCGTTTTCTTTACTGTTTATAAACTTAATCGCCTTCCGCAAAACCCACGAAAAGCCTACTTGCCTTTAGTTTTTGCCATTGTACTTTTTGGGGGTGCAGCATATCTTGGTTACTTATATGTTTACAGTAAAGAGAATGCGATAAGCGAAAAAATGGCAATGATAAACCTTAACAATAGGTACGTCAATTTTTCTATAGTTACTATTAATGATTATGATATTGATTTAAAGCATAATAATAACTCTATCGACGTTACTGCTCTAATTAAAGTTAGTAATAATAATGATTGTGAGTTAGATACGTTAATATTTAGCCTAAACCCAGGGCTAAAAATTTCAAGTATTAAAATCGATGGAAAAGAGGTTGATTATTATAGAGACATACACCTTCTTTTTATTCCTGGCCAAAAGCTTGGTGCTGGTTCGTCGGCTAGCGTCTCAATGAGCTATAGCGGAGGTATAAACGAAAATACCTATTTTCTTGATATACATCCCGATGAGGTGAATGAAAATGTATCGATGGAGCTTTTCACCGCGCAAAAACGCTATGCCTACCTCACATCTAGTTTTGTGTGCTTAACAAGCGAATCGTTATGGTACCCAACTGCAGGTGTTACCTATTCTACCCGCAAACCTGCATATCAAGCTGTTAATTTTGCAAAGTTTTCGCTAACGGTATCTACCAAGCCAAATCTTATGGCTATATCGCAGGGCGAGGTTAAATCAGCAGAAAATGGTGTTTTCGATTTTTCAAATGCAAACCCTCTACCCAAGCTAAGCCTGCTAATTGGGAATTATTTGAAGTATTCCATTAAGGTTGACTCTATTGAGTATTCTCTTTTCACTATTAAAGGGAACGATTACTACGTTAAGCAACTTAGTGAGCTAACCGATACCTTGCCCTCAATAATTCGCGAGTTAAAAAGAGATTACGAATCTTTAATCGATTTAAAATTCGGATATAATAGGTTAAGCCTAGCTGAGGTTCCTGTTAACTTATCGGTCGATAGGCATATCTTTTCTAACGTTAGTGATGCTGTTCAGCCTGAAATTATATTTTATCCCGAAAAGGGAGTTTTTATGGATGAGACTGACTTTAGGCGACGGAAAAAACGTGCCGAACGGCAGATGAAGTCCAACAACGAAGAGGTTACCGACATAGAGCTGCAAACGCGAATATTTAAACGATTTGTACGATCTAACTTTATGGCAGCTCCTTGGGAGTGGTTCAATTTTAGTGACATTATGAACCGCTATACGTTCTCGCTAATTCCATTTTACTATAGTCATATAACAAGCATTACAAGCAATGAATGGCCTTTGTTAAATGCTGCTACCGAGGTATACCTGTTAAACCGGAATTTAAACTATATGCCCCAAAATAGCTGGTACTTTAGAGGTATTAAAAAAAATGAAAAAATTAATTTAGAGCTAAAGGAGCAAAGTTTAAGGGAACTTGTTAAAAACGGGAAAAGGCATATAGATAGAGAGAAAGATGTATACAATCCGTTAATCTTGAACGATATAGTTTTGGCTAAATCGGACCAGCTTTTTGCTATGCAGCGAACCCGATTCAACGATAAAGCATTTAATCAATTACTTAACCAATTAGTTTATGATAATAGGTTTAAAGTATTTACATTTAATTATATAGATAGTTTGTATTTGGCTCGTTTCAATACCTCCATTTCCGATGAGGTTAAAAATTGGTATACTACTACACGGTTGCCAGGATATATTGTTAGCAACCCACAAACCTATAAAGTACTAGATGGCGATTATACCAAATATCAGGTACGGTTTAAAATTGCCAACCCTACACCTGTCGATGGCATTGTTGAAACTTCCATATTTTTGGGAAGTGGAACCAATCCACGAAGTTTTTCAAGCGATGAGCCCACACAGCCCGATAATTATCAAAGAATTTACATACCTGCCAAATCGGCTCGCGAAGTTGGCGTGTTATTTACCAGTGAGCCCAAAAAGTTGAACATTTTTACCGGAATTTCCGAAAATCTTCCCAACACCATTAGCTACGACCTTTCGGGTTTCGATGAGCTTAAGCGTAATGGTAACCTTGATGGAGTTATTGAGATTCCTTTTTTTGATACCGAGATAAAGGAAAACGAGTTTCTAGTTGATAACGAGGATTCGGGATTCGAAATTGTTCAACAAATGGAACAGAGCTACCTTAAGTCGCTTGTAAATAACGATAAGGATAATAGTTACAAGTACACGGGTATTCATGTGTGGAATCCTCCAAGCGAGTGGAGGCTAGTGCTCGAATCGGGATTTTATGGACAGTATGTTAGGTCTGGCTACTACACTGCCTCGGGCGATGGAAGCCGATTGGCCAGATGGATACCTGAGTTACCCCAAAGTGGCTACTACGATGTATATTGCCATGCTGCCAAGGTAAATGTTTACTGGGGGCGAAATAATCGTAAATCCGATTATAACTATAGAATTTTTCATGACGATGGTGTTGATGATGTAACTCTTAGCGACGAGGAGCTCAATGCCGGGTGGAACTACATAGGGACCTATTACATATCGCCCGATAACGCAAAGGTTGAACTCACAAATAAATCTGTTGGGAAAATGATTTTTGCCGATGCCATTAAATGGGTTTATAAGCCATAAAATACATAAAACAAACTGTATAATTTATTTTACTAAAACCAAAAAATTATAATATATCATAATATAAATTGATTATGAAGATTTTAAAACATGCATTAGCCATTGGGTTTACCGCCATCCTAATTTCAAGTACGTATGGGCAAAAAACACTAACCCTCGAAGATGCGATGCTAATAGCGCATGAAAACAGTCCCGATATTCGCCAATCGAGGATTAATATGGAGCAGAGCCGAGAGTTACTAAATGCTCAGCTAGCAAAGCTTAAGTCTTTCTTCTCGCTTAATGTGTCGCCCATAGAGTATTCTGTAAGCGATAGTTACGACGAGTACTTTTCCCAATGGTATAAGTCTGAGCGCATATCATCAAGCGGTGGGTTGCTAATTGCACAACCTATTAAATGGACAGATGGAACGCTCTCGCTAAGAAATAATTTTGAGTACTTGAATACCAAGTCGGATGTTAACAATCAGGATCCTCTTAATCCGGTTACTACAACAAAAACCTATAGCGGCTTTAACAACAACTTCTATTTAAGCTATAATCAGCCGCTGTTTACGTACAATCGCACCCAAATGAACCTGAAAAGAAACCAGCTAAGCCTCGAGAATGCCACGCTGGCCTACTCTATACAAATGCTTAGCATGGAGCGAATGGTAACTCAGGCATTTTACTCCATTTACCAAAAGCAGATGTCGGTTCAGATTGCGCGCGAAGAGTTCGAAAATCAGAAAATTAGTCTCGATATTATTCGCAGCAAGGTAGAGGCTGGTCTTTCGGCTCAGGAGGAGCTATTACAGGGCGAACTTAACTATGCTACAAGCCAGTCAAATCTCGACAATGCTCAGGTTGACCTGGAAAACTCAATGGATCAGTTTAAGCAGCTTATCGGTTTGCCTCTCGATGAGGTTGTGAAAATATCAACAGATATTGACTATGTGCCCGTTTTGGTTGATTTAAATAAGGCCATTGAGAATGGATTAAATCAACGGCTCGAGCTTACCCAGCGCAAAATAGACCTAAACAATGCCGAGATGGATTTAATTGAGACCTCAGCAACCAACGAGTTTAAGGGTGATGTTAACCTGTCGCTGGGTATTATGGGCAATAACGAGAAGTTTATAAATATGTACGATAAGCCAACCCGAAGCCCGCAGGTAGGCATTTCTTTTTCAATTCCAATTTTCGACTGGGGCGAGCGAAAGGCACGAGTAAGAGCTGCCGAGCTTAGGGTCGAGTCTAGGGAAATTGATCTTAAGGAGCTGGAAAAGGACATAGTTATAAATATCCGCAAAACATTTCGCAACCTGCAAAATCTTACCACCCAAATTGCCATTGCAGAGCAAAACGAGAAAAATGCCAAGCTAACTTACGAGATAAACTTGGAACGATACAAAAATGGCGATTTAACCAGCATCGATTTGGAACGATATCAGAACCAGCTGTCGCAAAAGAAAATGAATCTTTCCAATGCGCTAATTAACTATAAGTTGGAATTGCTAAACCTTAAAATACAGTCGCTCTGGGATTTCGAAAACAACACATCTTTTGTACCGCTCGAGTTTCAGCAAAATCTGCAAAATGTAAATTAATTCATAATAGCCAAAAACTACTGCAATGAGAAAACTAATAGCCTGCACATTAATAGCCCTAGCGTTTGTTTCATGTAACCAGACTGACGATAATTTGAGCAAGGATATTTCTATCCCCGTTTCTGTGGACGATTTACAGCTAAAATCCATTGAGCGCTACATAGAAACAACCGGCAACGTTAGCCCCATAAAGGAGGCCACGCTTAAAAGTGAAATTGGTGGAGTTTATAACCTTCTTTTAAATCCCAAAACCGGAAAAAGATTTGCTTTAGGCGATTATATTGCCGAGGGCCAGGAGATAATACGAATTGACGATAAAGAGTTCGAAAACAATATAAAAATATCATCACTTGAACTAAGGCTTGAAATATCGAAACAGGTTTACGAGAAACAACAATCATTATACGAAAAAGGTGGTGTTACCCTAAGCGAGCTTAAGAATGCAGAAATTGACTACATTAACTCGAAGTATTCATACGACGATGCTCAGCTACGTTTATCCAAAATGACTGTTAAAGCACCATTTTCGGGTGTAATTGTTGAACTGCCTTACCATACTCCAAACACTCGGATTGATGCCAATACAGAACTTTTTAAAATTATGGATTATAGCCAGCTTTATTTAGAAACCAGCTTGGCCGAAAAGGATTACCCAACAGTAAAAATTGGGCAAGGAGTTAAAATAACAAACTATACGTTACCCAACGATACCCTAAACGGATTAATATCGCAGATATCGCCTGCCATTGATGTAACCACCCGTTCGTTTAAAACGATGATAACCATAAGTAATCCCAATTTACTTTTACGCCCGGGTATGTTTGCCAAGGGCGAGATTGTGGTGGCAAGGGTCGATAGCGCGTTGGTTATTCCTAAAAGTGTAATTATATCAAAACAAAGGGGAAATACCGTATTTGTTGTGGACAAAGGGTTGGCGCAGGAAAGGCTAGTCACATTCGGTTTGGAGAACCAAACCGAGGTTCAAATTACATCGGGTTTAGAAAAGGGTGAGCGATTGGTTACAAAAGGATTCGAAACGCTTAGGAACAGATCTAAAGTTAAAGTGGTTAGGTAATTAATATACACAAAATGCATAAAACCAATTTGCTATGAGCCAAAATATAAAGCCCATTTTACCACGAGAACGAATTAAGGAGATTGACTTTGTTAGAGGATTTGCTTTGCTAGGAATTCTTCTGGTAAATATGGCCATTTTCCGAAGTTCAATTTTTGGAATGACCATCGAGGAGCCCAATTCAGGCGGAATTCTAAACGTTATTGCAAAGGGATTTGTGTACTTTTTTGCCGAAGGAAAGTTCTATTCTCTCTTCTCTCTTCTCTTTGGATTTGGTTTCAGCATTTTTCTGCTTAAAGAGCAAACCCAAAGGGTTGTAATAGATTCCTTTTTTAAGCGGCGTATGCTTGGGCTCCTGTTGTTTGGCTTAGTGCATGCGTTCTTAATATGGTCGGGCGACATTCTTATTAGCTACAGCCTAATAGGTTTTGTGCTAATTGCTTTTAAACGAGTTTCTGTTAAAGGGTTAGTTAAGTGGTCCGTGGGGTTAGTTTTATTTATAGTTCTTCTTCAGATTTCGATTTTTGGTCTGGTCGAACTTGTGTCAAACCTGCCCGATATGGATATTGTGCTGGATCAGTTCCAGGAGGTTGAAAATACCTTTGCTCAAAATGCCCAGTTGGCAAACGAAGCATATTCGGGTACAAATTACCTTGCAATGATTGGCATAAGAGCAAAGGAACTGGCTCAACAATACTCGGGATTTATGGTGTTGTTTCCATCTATACTGGCAATGTTTTTAATTGGCTTAGCGCTTGGTAAAAGCGGTAAGTTAAATAGTATCACCGAGAATAAGCCATTCTTCAAAAAAATGTTTTTAATTTCTTTGCTAATAGGCTTGCCAATAGCAGCTCTACATCCCTATGGTGTTTTTACCTATTCACGGCTTGCTTTCGATATGAGTGGAGCATACCATATCATTGGTCTGTTTTTGGGTTCCCCCATTTTAGCATTAGCATATTTTTCTGGTGGTCTGTTGCTTTACAATAGGTTTAGCAGCGTAAAGTTACTTCAAATGGTTTCATCAACAGGTAGAATGGCCCTAACCAACTACCTTATGCAAAGCATAATATGCACAACTCTTTTTTATGGTTACGGGTTAGGTTTATATGGTAAGGTTGATGCTTTTCAAGCATTAGTCTTAACCCTTGTAATTTGGGGCATTCAGCTACCCATTAGCCACTGGTGGCTCAGTAAGTATAAGTTTGGCCCTGCCGAGTGGCTTTGGCGATGGATTACCTATGGAGAGAGAATACCCAACCGGTTAAACAACAATAAGTAAAGTTGTAACATTAGTTTTTGCAGCAATAATTGATAATAATGAGAAGAATAACCCAATTTTCGGTAAACAACCCTGTAACGGTAGCTATGCTCGTGCTAGGAATTCTGTTACTGGGGTATATATCCTTTGGTAGACTTAGTATCGATTTATTTCCCGATATGAATGCTCCGCGGATTTTTGTGGAATTGAATGCAGGCGAAAGACCACCCGAGGAGATAGAGAAACAATTTGTCGAGAGTATCGAGTCACAGGCTATACGCCAAAAAGGTGTTGCGCAGGTTTCATCAGTATGCATGGTTGGGTCGGCCAGAATTACAGTAGAGTATAAATGGGGAACTGATATGGACGAAGCTTTCCTCGATTTGCAGCGTGCTCTTACCACATACAGCCAAAGTACCGATATTGAGAGTTTCAATATTACTCAGCATGACCCCAATGCTGCGCCAGTTATGATTGTTGCAATGACTCACCCCGAGATTTCCGATATGGATGAGCTGCGAAAAGTGGGCGAAAGTTATATACGCAACGAGCTAATTAGGCTCGAAGGGATTGCCGATATAACCCTAAGTGGAATTGAGGAGAAAGAGATTCAAATTGAAACCGACCCAGTTAAGCTTAAAGCATTTAATCTTTCAACTGGCGATATTGCTTCGGCCATTCAAAATATGAACCGAAACGTTTCTGGTGGAAGTATTGTCGAGATGGGCAAAAAGTTCATCATAAAGGGTTCGGGTTTGGTAAAATCTGTCGAGGATATCGAGAATTTAGTGCTCAGGTATCAGTCTGCTACCCCCGAAACTACCCCACAAGGTTCAACCCTAAACGCAGGTAGTGACGAAAAAGTGGCCATACTACTTGCCGATGTGGCCAGCGTGAGTTTTGTAAATAAAAAGCCACTCAACATTGTTAGAATTAATGGCCAGCGTTGTGTTGGTTTGTTGGTTCATAAGGAAACTGGGTCGAATACGGTACAGGCCGTAGATGAATTAGTAAAATCATTAGAATCGATAAAGAAAGCCCTTCCGGGTTATGAGTTTACTGTGGTTCAAAATCAAGGTCAATTTATTCAAACATCTGTAAACGAGGTGCGCGATACTGCGCTTATTGGTGTACTTATTGCCGTTTTTGTTCTTTTCATCTTTTTGCGGCGCATAAAGGTTACTGCAATTATAGCTTTTGCTATTCCAATATCCATAGTGGCAACATTTAACCTGATGTATTTTAATGGTTTAACCCTAAATATTATGACCTTGGGTGGCCTAGCGTTGGGTGCGGGAATGCTAGTTGATAACGCAATAGTTGTAGTGGAGAATATTTTTCGACATATGGAACAGGGCGTTTCTGTAAAAGAGGCTGCCATTAAAGGAACTGCTGAGGTGGGGGGAGCCATTATTGCATCAACCTTAACAACCATTGTGGTCTTTTTGCCTATTGTTTATTTGCAAGGTGCTTCGGGTGCACTTTTTAAAGATCAGGCTTGGACCGTGGCCTTTTCACTTTTGGCATCGCTTTTTGTTGCCATACTGGTTATTCCAATGCTGTTTAAGGTGGCTTTTAAGGATAAAAAATCAAACGATAAGCTGGAGGCTGTAAATATCTCAAGGTACGGAAAGGTTTTATCTAAAATACTTAACCACAAAGCAATTGTACTAATTGCTGCGCTAGCATTAATGGCTGTTACAGCCTACGTTTTTCCGAAAGTGGGTTCTGAGTTTTTGCCTAAGAGCACAACCAGCGAGTTTAGTATCGATATAAAACTTAACGAGGGAACTCAGCTGGAGCGCACATCGCAAACGGTACAATCAATTGAAGCTATGCTTACCGATTTACTTGGTGAAAAGGCCGAAATTCTGTACAGTCAAATTGGGCCTAGCAGTGGATTAGGTAACGAGAAATCGGTTTTTCAGAATGAGAACACGGCTAACATTAAGGTAATTATTAGCAGCAACTGGGTTAATCAATCAAATGCTATTATCGATGCAGTAGAGGAATTGCTTGGAAACATTCCCGATGCCGAAATTTCAGTTATTCGCGACGAAACCGCCTTGCAAGCAACCCTTGGTACCAACGAAGCACCTCTTATTGTTGAGGTTAAGGGAAAAAACCTTGACGTGATTAGCGATTTAACAAATCAAGTAAAGAGTAGCCTGTTGGGTATGCAAAATCTATATAACGTAAAAACGAGTATTGAGGAGGGAGCGCCAGAGGTAGATGTTGTAATTGATAGGTATAAGGCTGGTATTTATGGACTAACGGTTGATAATATTGTAAATCAGATTAAGGAAAAGTTAATGGGCAAAAGCGCTGGCAAGTACGAGAAAGGTGGCGAAATGAGCGATATAACCATTAAACTGCCCGAATTGAGCCTGTCGGACTTCAATGCTTTAAAAATTAACACCCAAAATGGTGATGTGCATCTTTACGAGGTGGCAAGCATTAAAAACTCAGTGTCGTCAAAACAGCTATTACGCCGTAACCAAACAAGGATTGGTAAAGTAATGGCATACGTTGCTAGCGATACCCCTTTCAACCTGCTTGTAAACGACGTGAACCAGCAGCTATCCTCTATCGATATTCCTGCCGAATACCAAATTACAGTTGAGGGCGAAGAGCAAAAGCGAAAGGATGCTATGGGTAATCTTAGCTTTGCTCTAATCCTTTCCATTGTGCTTGTATATATGGTTATGGCATCTACTTTCGAATCGTTGCTGCATCCGTTTACCATTTTGTTAACCATCCCTCTTGCTGCGGTGGGAACTGTATGGGCATTCCTGCTTATTGGCAAACCATTAAGCATGATGGCTTACATTGGAATTATAATGCTGGCGGGTATTGCTGTAAACGATTCTATTATTCTTGTTGATGCAATTAATAAGCTGCGCGAAAAGGGGCTTTCGCTCCGCGATGCCATAATTGCTGCAGGGCAAAATCGTATTCGCCCCATAGTTATGACTAGCCTTACAACCATACTGGCTCTGTTACCACTAACTTTGGGAATTGGCGAGAGTGCTTCGTTACGTTCTCCAATGGCAATTGCTGTAATTGCTGGCCTAATTACTTCAACCTTGTTAACACTTGTTGTTATTCCTTGCTTGTACTATGTTTTTGAGGATATTAAAGAGAGAATATTTAAGGCTTAGGTTACTTCGATATTTGTAAATTATTAGGCAAATGGATTTTATAATTAAAAGAAAAACCCTTATTGCAATGCTCTTTGCCGGGCTAAGCATGCTAGGGATTATTTCGTATAAGCACCTTCCGGTTGAACTTTATCCCAACGCCACTCTACCTATGCTTTTTGTTCAGGTGGCTACCCCACTTGAGGTTGATCCTAAGTATATGGAGAATCAAGCAATTATTCCGCTTGAAGGTGCCATAGGAACCCTGGAGAATATCGACGAGATCGTTTCGTCGGCAGGGCAGCAGCAGGGCAGCATTCAAATATCGTACAAGCAAAATACAAACATAAAGTACGCCTACTTAAAACTTGTTGAAAAGGTTGATGAGGCCAAGAAACAGCTACCCGACGATTTTAGGGTACAGGTTTTTAAATTCGACCTAGAACAGATGAACAATATGTTCATGACCATTCAGGTTAGGGGAAGCGGAGGCGTTGACAGGGTTCGGCAGGTAACAAACCGCGAGATTGTAGATAAAATTAAAAATGTGGATGGCATAGCCAATGCCGAGGTTTTTGGTGGTAGGGAAAAATCAATAGAAATAATCTTAAATCGTGACATTTGTGAGGCCTTCGGTATTTCACCATCCGATGTTCGTAACGCATTAAACAGCAATAGCAGGTCAAGAACATTTGCTGGTAGGGTTACGCAAAACAATCAGCTGCATTTTGTAAATGTTGTTGCCGAGTTCGACAACATTACCGATATTCAAAACCTGGTGGTTAAAGAGAAAGGGGAGGTTAAGCTTAAGGACATTGCCACAATTCATTTTGGCCTAAAACCCCAGGAAACATATAGTAGGGTTAATGGCATGGAGTCGGTAACCATAAGTTTAACCAAAGACTCACAGGCAAATGTTATCGATTTAGCCAATAGGGTAAAACGGGTACTCGAAACGTTAAATAGTGAGTTGAAAGATAAAGAGGTAGAGCTGGTTATTCAGAACAATACAGCCGAAACAATGGAGGAAAATATCAACTCCATAATTGATTTGGCTCTTTTAGGTGGATTGCTAGCCATTTTTATTCTTTGGATTTTCCTTAAAAATTTACGGCTTGTCCTGGCCATTGCTTTGGCAATTCCAATCTCGGTGTATACAGCTTTCAACTTTTTCTACGCATTTGGCATTAGCATAAACAGCCTTACCCTTTTAGGAATGGCCCTTGCCATAGGTATGCTGCTCGACAATAGCATTGTTGTGCTCGAAAATATATATCGTCTGGCATCGAAAAAAATATCGCCCGATAAGGCTGTGGTTCAGGGAACAAAAGAGGTGTGGCGTTCCATATTTGCCGCAACGCTTACCACCATAACCGTGTTTTTACCCTTCGTATTCTCCGAGAATTTTTTCATAGGTCTTATTGGTAAGCACATTGGCGTATCCATAATATCAACCCTGGTTATTTCACTATTTGTTGCGCTTATCCTAATCCCATCTATTACCCACTTTTTTCTGAAAAGAGCCAAGAACAAGGTTTTAAAATTCGAAACGCTTTCTATTCACAATAGGTTAATACAGATTTATCAGGTTCTGCTAAAAACGGCAATGCGGAGTCCTGCAAAAACAGTTCTAGGTGCGCTAGGGGTATTTTTTGCGGCACTACTAATTAGCCTAGCAGTAAGCATAACCTCATCGCAAGAGGCCGATATTAAGGAGTTAAAGCTTTACGTAACGATGCCCAGTGGCAGCACCCTCGACAATACCGATGTGGTTGTAGCCGAGGCCGAAAAAAAGTTAGATGGGTTTGAGGAGAAAAAGGATATTATTAGTCAGGTTTATGAAGAGGAGGCTGTAATAACCATTTCGTTGATAGATAATTATCTCGATAAGCGGAACTTCTCTATTCCCAAAATTAAGAATGAAATATCTAAGCAGCTTCGCAATGTTAGCCCCGCTTCGTTTAGCTGGGATCCGCCCACCACTAGCAGGCGGTTTAGTGGAGGTGATGCAGGCTTTGAAGGTAACGATGGTTTTGCTCGAATGCTTGGCATTGGCGCTCAGCGCGAAAAAGTTGTAATTAGGGGGCAAGATTTCGACAAAATGCTAAGCCACGCCAACGACGTGAAGTATTATATTGGCCAGCTAACATCAGTAAAAAAAATCGATATTCGGTTACCCGCTAAGCGTCCTGAACTTACGCTAGGCTTAAACAAGCAGCTGCTGGCATTTTACAATATTCCCATAACATCGGTACTTTCTGAGCTTAACAGCTTTCAGCCCAATTTTTCGAGCGGGGTAACCTTTAAACAGGGAACCGAGGAATACGATATACAGATTAAGACAACGGGTTATAATCAGCAAAACGAAAGGAACTTTAACGATTTAAGAGTACTACCAGTTAGAAGTGCCGACGGAGCCATTTATGAGTTACAAAATATTAGCAACTTTAACTTTTCCGAGGGCTTATCATCCATCCGAAGAACAAATCAGGAGAAACACTTAGAGCTGGTTTACGAGTTTACCAGCGAAATTCTCGACAGTAAAGATTTGCTAAATGCTGCCCGGATAGAGATTGATGAGCTGGTGGCCAGTATGCCCCTGCCATCGGGCTTAGCGTTAGAGGTAGTGCATGAGGAGAATGAGCTGGGCGAATTTGGATTTTTGCTGCTAATGGCTTTTGTGCTTATTTATATGATTCTGGCTTCTGTTTTCGAGTCGTTCACTACGCCTATTGTAATGATGTTCTCTATCCCATTAGCTGGCATTGGCTCCTTGGCTTTGCTAATTCTAACGGGTACATCAATTCTCAACACTAATGTAATGACAGGGTTGCTCATCCTGCTGGGAATTGTGGTAAACAATGGAATAATTCTAATTGACTACTCAAGGGTTTTACGAGCCTCGGGCTATAACGAATCAAGAGCCTTAATGATGGCTGGCTTAGCAAGGGTAAGGCCAATACTTATAACTGCTATCACAACAATTATTGCGCTAATACCTTTGGCTCTTGGTAAGGCCGAGTATGTTGAGCTAATTGGAGTGCCCTTTGCAATAACTATAATTGGTGGCCTTGCTGTAAGCACGCTGCTTACGCTAATATTTATTCCTACATTAAACTCTGGCCTAAAATCGGCTATGCACTGGATTTACTCCCAATCCATTTTGATTAAATCCATCCAAATACTGGTTTGGTTACTTGGTAGCTATTTTATATTTACCAAGGTTGATAGCCGTGTGTGGCAAATTATAGATTTTATTCTTCTGATAATCGCAGTACCAGCATCAATTTACTTTGTGCAAAATAGCCTGCGTAAGGCTAACGAGAAGCTTATCCATAAGGACGAACCAATTCATATCAGAATTAGAAACTTGGTGAAGATTTACGATTGGGACAGCCGTTTTGTGCGCGATTGGAAGGCCGGTATAAGAATACGAAAGCGACTTGGAATTGAGAATGAGTACAGATCGATAGCCGATTTGAAAGGAGTAATTTGGCAATTGCCCTTGGTGGGATTTATGGTTTTTTTCATCTTTTTTCATTTGCATAGCGCGATGTGGGGTATGTTTTTACCCATAGTTTTCTATATTATTGTTCTATCGTTTCTTTATCCCTTTCAGGGATTCTGGAGCAAATCGCACCCTGGTTCCAAAAGGTTTTTAGGCAGAGTATTAAAAGGAGTATTTCTTGTTTTTCTTTGGATATATCCCGCCTTCGCCCTAATGGGTTACTATTTCAAGTATAAAAATCTTGGGTTTGTTATTCCTGTTGCTGTTTTCTGGTACTTAGCAATTGCCATTAAGGTAACATCCGATAGCTTATACAAAAACAGGGTAAACATTAACCGAATTACTGGTAGGCTAAAAGGAGTGAGGAAGTTTTTTTACAGAATTGTACTATCCATTCCAATAATTGGGAAAAAGAAAGTGCCATTTAAAGCCTTAAAAGGTGTGTCGCTCGATATACGAACCGGAATGTTTGGCCTTTTGGGACCCAACGGTGCCGGAAAATCTACCTTAATGCGAATTATTTGCGGAGTGCTTGAGCAAAGCTATGGGCAAATTACTATAAACGGCATCGATTTAAAAGAGAAGCGAGAGGAGCTACAGGGCTTAATAGGATTTCTACCGCAGGAGTTTGGTATGTACGAAAATATGACCGCTTGGGATTTTCTTAACTACATGGGAATTCTCAAAAAGATTTACAATCAACAGGAACGTTTTAACCGCATTAACTATGTGCTTAGCGCGGTGCACATGGAGGCCAACAAGCATGATAAAATTGGTTCCTTTTCCGGAGGGATGAAGCAGCGAATTGGAATAGCACAAATTCTGTTGCATTTGCCAAGAATTTTGGTAGTTGATGAGCCAACGGCTGGTCTCGATCCCAGAGAACGAATTCGTTTCCGCAACCTGCTGGTTGAGCTCAGCAAAGAGCGAGTGGTTATATTCTCAACCCATATAATTGAGGATGTTGCCAGCTCATGTAATATGGTTGCCGTTATGCGCAAGGGCGAAGTAAAATACCTTGGGGCGCCAATTGAAATGGTAAAAATTGCCAGCAATAGGGTATGGTCTCTTAAATTATCAGTAAGCGAGTTCGAAGAGCTAAAAGATAGGCTTGTGGTTATTCACCATTTAAGGGAGGGCGATTATATTCGTTGTCGTTGTTTGGCAAAAGAGCCTCCTACCAACGATGCAAAGCCCGTTAAGGCCAATCTCGAAGATGCATACCTATCTCTTTTAAGCGATAGTGAATAAAGTAGATTAATAATACAGGTTGATATGAAACAAATGCTTAGGCTAAAGTTGGGTTTTGATATTGTACGGTACAATTTAAAAATTGTATTTGCCAACAAGTTTGTATATTTTTTAATTGCGGCACTTGCATTTTTTTTGCTGGTAATTGGCATAGGTCTGTTTTCTAGTTCAGCAAACCTAAGCATCGACGACATGTATTCGGCACTAATACTGCCGGGCATCCTCATAATCTTTTACCCGGTAATATTTAATATACAAAACGATAAGGATGCCCGAATGTTAGAGATTATTTTTGGTGTACCCAACTATCGCTACAAGGTTTATCTGGTAAGGTTTTTTATTAGTATCATAATTCTTTTAGTACTGCTTTTTTTAATGGGGAGTTTTACCGTTTTTGCCGTAGTTCGCATACCTGTTTTAAAAATGGTGTATCAACTAATGTACCCGTTGCTTTTTCTTGCCTCTATGTCGTTTTTAATGGCTAGTATTACCCGCAATGCAAGTGCAGCTGCAGTTATTATGATTGTAATTGGCCTATTTTTTTGGATTATGAGCGAAGCCGTTGAGTATAGCAAGTGGAATATCTTTCTAAACCCCTTTAAGGTGCCAAACGATATGAGCCTTACGGTATGGAAAAATGTAATTTCTCAGAATCGACTAATGCTAATGGTGGGTAGCGTTGTATCTTTGCTGTGGGCGCTTATAAATTTACAACGTAGAGAAAAGTATATATAGCCATAAGTGCCACCATTTTTACTGATGCTGTAACCACTTGTTTTTTAACAGTTAATTTTAAATTAAATAGTAAAAAAACGAGTATCATGAGCCAAAAATAACACTACCTTTGCAGCCCAAAAAATACGCTCATGCCAAACATCAGAAACATCGCTATTATTGCTCACGTCGACCACGGAAAAACTACGCTGGTCGATAAAATGATTCTTCAAAGTAATCTGTTTAAAGAGCACGAAAAGCCTGGCGAGCTTATACTCGACAACAACGACCTGGAGCGTGAGCGTGGAATTACCATTCTGGCAAAGAACGTGTCGGTTACCTACAAGGATATCAAAATAAATATTATTGATACCCCTGGCCACTCCGATTTTGGTGGCGAAGTAGAGCGCGTGCTAAATATGGCCGATGGAGTGCTGCTACTGGTTGATGCCTTTGAGGGCACTATGCCTCAAACCCGCTTTGTGTTGCAGAAAGCCTTGGCCTTAGGACTTAAACCTATAGTGGTTATCAATAAGGTAGATAAACCAAACTGTAGGCCAGAGGAGGTTCAGGAACAGGTGTTC
>CAZTFJ010000001.1:16592-23928 GCA_964612255.1 uncultured Rikenellaceae bacterium
GCTTATGTTTAACCTCGATGCCACCGAAGATCAGCTAAATTTCCCTACAATATACGGCAGCGCCAAAGAGGGTTGGATGTCTGTTGATTGGAAAACCCCAACTACCGATATAATCCAGCTGCTCGATGCAATTATTGAGCACATACCCGAGCCCAAAGTAAACAAGGGATTACCCCAAATGCTTATCACTTCGCTCGACTACTCTTCGTACGTTGGCCGAATTGCCATTGGCAAGCTTTACCGTGGCGAGCTAAAGGTTGGTCAGCCCGTAGGGCTGCTTAAGCACAATGGTCAGCTGGTTAAAACCAAAGTTAAAGAGCTGCTAACCTTCGAGGGGTTGGGCAAAATTAAGGTCGATAAGGTTGAGGCAGGCGATATTTGTGCCTTAGTGGGTATCGATGGTTTTGATATTGGCGATACCATTACCGATATTGAAAACCCGGAGGCACTCCCCTCAATTGCTGTCGATGAGCCTACCATGAGCATGCTGTTCACCATTAACGATTCGCCTTTCTTTGGAAAGGACGGAAAGTTTGTAACATCGAGGCACCTAAAGGATAGGCTAGATAAAGAGCTTGAAAAAAATCTTGCCCTAAGGGTTATGCCAACCGACTCGGCCGACTCGTTTACTGTTTTTGGACGCGGAGTATTACATCTGTCTATTCTAATTGAAACTATGCGCCGCGAGGGTTACGAGTTACAGGTAGGGCAACCTCAGGTAATTATCAAAATGGTTGGGGGCGAAAGGTGCGAACCCATTGAGGTGCTAACCATCGATTTGCCCGACGAGGTTTCGGGAAAGGCAATAGAGCTTGTTACTCAGCGCCGAGGCAACCTGCTCATAATGGAACGCAGGGCCGATAGGGTTCATTTGGAGTTCGAAATTCCTGCGCGGGGCATTATTGGGTTGCGTAACATTTTGCTTACAGCAACAGCCGGAGAGGCAGTAATTGCACACCGTTTCAAAGGGTTTGAACCATTTAGAGGCCAGATTGATACCCGTCAGAATGGATCACTTATTGCCATGGAGAGCGGCGTTGCATATGCCTACGCCTTGAATAAACTCCAGGATAGAGGCAGATACTTTATCGATTCGCATGAGGAGGTTTATGCCGGTCAGGTTGTTGGCGAGAATAGCCGCGCTGGCGATATGGTTATAAATGTAACCAAATCCAAAAAACTCTCTAATATGCGATCATCAGGAGCCGACGAAAAAGTTTCTTTGGCTCCCCCAATTAAGTTTAGCCTCGAAGAGGCGCTGGAGTATATACAGGGCGATGAGTATGTAGAAATTACACCGCATGCTATGCGCATACGGAAAATTTTGCTCAACGAGCACGATCGTAAGCGCCAAAGTAAACAGTAGTTCAATGGCGTAACCGTTGTATTAGCTATCTTTTGTAAAACAGATTTTGTGTTTTGATATTATTAATTACCTTTGCGGGATGTTTTTTGGCAAGAAGTGAGTAAGATTTTAAATAGATATATAGTTCATTTCAAAGGACTTGCGGTTGGTCAACACGTATTTAGTTTCGATGTTGACAAAGCGTTTTTTGACGAATTTGACGGTAGTGAGGTTACCGATGGCAGGCTAAGCGTTGAGCTTATCCTTAATCGGTTAAGCAATATGTTGGAGCTCAATTTTTTTATCGAGGGCGACGTTGAGGTGCAGTGCGACAGATGCTTAGAACCATTTACCATACCAACCCAGTACGAAGGAAAGCTGGTAGTTCGTATTTCCGATTCAATTGATGAGGGAGCAGCCACCGACGAAATTTGGTATGTTACAAGCAACGAGCACGAGCTGTCTTTGGCTCAATACATCTACGAAAGCATTTGCCTAAGCCTGCCCATACAACGATACCATGGTATTTTGGGTACATCTACCGACGATTGCGATGACGAAATGCTAGATAAGCTCGATAGCCTATCAAATTTAGAGCAAGAGCACGATGAGCACGAATCGGATTCGCGTTGGGATAAGCTTAGAGATTTAATGAATAACAAGAACTAAAATAATTTACGTAACTATTAATAATTACCAAAATGGCACATCCAAAGAGTAGAATTTCGAAGCAGAGGAAAAACAAGCGTAGAACTCACTACAAAGCTCAAGCACCCACTCTAGGTACTTGCTCAAACTGTGGTTCTACCATTCAGTACCACAGGGTTTGTCCCGAGTGTGGCTACTACCGTGGTAAGCTGGCAATTGAAAAAGCCGTAACTGCATAGCACTAGCTGGTGTTCCCCATTCCTACAATCAAAAAAAATAAGTTTATGAAGATTGGTGTAGATGCAATGGGTGGAGATTTTGCGCCTGATGCAATTGTGAAAGGCGCAATAGAAGCCCAAAAACAGCTTTCATCAGAAGAGCGTATTGTTCTTTTTGGTGATCAGGAGCAAATTCGTAGGATATTCGCCACCGAGAACGTGGACGAATCGTTGTTCGATATAGTTCATTGCTCTGAAGTAATTGGGATGGGGGAAAACCCGGCCAAAACCTTTAGCAAGAAACCAGATTCGAGCATTACGGTTGGTTTTTCTTGGTTGGCTCAAAAGAAAATCGACGGTTTTGCAAGTGCTGGCAATACGGGTGCAATGCTGGTGGGTACAATGTACACCATCAAATCGGTACCCGGGATTATCAGACCTGCCATTGCCAGCTACATTCCCGTATCGGAAAGTAAGTTTAACTTGCTGCTTGATGTTGGTATAAACCCCGACTGCAGGCCCGATGTGCTATATCAGTATGGCATACTAGGAAATATTTATGCCAAGCTAATCTTTGGTGTTGATAATCCAAGGGTTGGCTTGCTCAATATTGGCGAGGAACCAGAAAAAGGTAACCTTATTTCTAAAAGTACTTTTGAGCAAATGAAAGATGCTGAGGAGTTCAACTTTGTGGGCAATGTTGAGGGCAACCAACTCTTTTCCGACGAGAAGGCCGATGTGGTTGTTTGCGATGGATTTGTGGGTAACGTTTTGCTGAAGGAAGCCGAAGCCTTTTATCATCTGATAAAAAAACGCAAAATATCGGATCCGTTTTTCGAGATGTTTAACTTCGAGAATTATGGCGGCACCCCCATTTTAGGGGTTAATTCACCAGTTATTATTGGTCACGGTGTTTCCAATGCTAAGGCCATTATGAATATGATTCTCCAAACAAAATCGGTAATTAGTTCCGATTTATGTGGTAAATTTAAAGAAGCATTCAGCTAATGGGAAAAATTACAGCAGCAATTACCGGTGTGGCCGGTTATGTTCCCGATTACGTGCTAACCAATCAGGAGCTTAGTAAAATGGTCGATACCACCGACGAGTGGATAATGACTAGGATAGGTATTAAGGAACGTAGAATTTTAAAAGGCGAAGGCCTTGGAACAAGCCATATGGCTGCCTTTGCCGTAACCGATTTGTTGCGTAAAACCAATACCCACCCCGATGAGGTTGATATGCTTATTTGCGGTGTGGTTACCCCCGATATGCAATTCCCAGCTACAGCTAATATCATAAGCGATAAATGTGGTATTAAAAATGCTTTTGGATACGATTTAAATGCAGGTTGCTCCAGCTTTTTATATGCTCTTATTACTGCTTCTAAATTTGTTGAATCGGGCACCCACAAAAAGGTTATTGTGGTTGGTGCCGATAAAATGTCGTCCATAACTGATTATACCGATAGGCAAACCTGTCCTATTTTTGGCGATGGAGCAGGAGCCGTTATGCTAGAGCCAACAACCGATGGTTTAGGCCTGGTTGATGCGTCAATGCAGGTTGATGGTTCAGGGCGCAAGCATTTGCATCAGGTGGCCGGTGGTTCATGCTATCCTGCATCTGTAGACACAGTAGAAAAACGTCAACACTACATATACCAAGAGGGTCAACCGGTATTCAAGGCTGCTGTTTCGCATATGGCCGATACTGCTGTTGATGTGATGAAACGAAATAACATTGCACCCGATGAGCTTGCCTGGTTAGTTCCTCATCAAGCCAATATGCGTATTATTGAAGCTACTGCCAAGCGTATGGGCATAAAAAAGGAGCAGGTAATGATTAATATTGAGCGTTATGGTAACACAACCAGCGCTACAATTCCTCTTTGCTTATGGGAATGGGAATCGCAGCTACGTAAGGGCGATAATGTAATTATTGCTACTTTTGGAGCAGGATTTACCTGGGGAGCAGCCTACATAAAGTGGGCCTACGATGGTGATAAGGTTGCCAAATAGCAAATTCATAATATTAAAAAAATCCCGGTTTATGCCGGGATTGTTTGTTTGGTAACGTTGGGTTTATCGCGAAATGATTAGCTGCCCTGTTTCGCTTACATTTCCGCTAATAACTCTAACAATATACGCCCCATTTGGGATATCGTTTATTGAAACATCCAACTTATTGCCTAGAACTTCTTTAGATACACGTTTTACTTCGCCTCCTAGTGTAGTGAAGAAAACTATATTAACCTCTCCCTTTAGGGTTGTTGTTATGCTTATTGTTTTACTGGCTGGGTTAGGGTAAAGGTTTAGCGATTGGTTTGCTTCGGTATCAACCCAAGAGGCTTGTTCGTCCCAAATCCAATTGGCAAATTCTGGGTGATCAATAAACGGGTTTCGATTATGCTGGTAGTTGTCGAAAATAGCGTTGTTTCTGTTAATTTCCTTATCGCTAACCGGATCGTTTTCATGCCATCTTAAAAGCATTTCTACAACCCATTCGTTATAGGCCGGATGCCTTGTACCGTTTGTCATACCGTTGCTTTCGCTCCAGCTGTACATCTGGTCGTAGTAACGAGTAGCCATATAAAAATAGGTTCGGGCAAAATCGCCTTTATACTCATCAGTTGGTTCAAACACAGTGCCGTTATAGCCCGATATAGATGATGTTCCCAGCTTACTGCCGTTTGATGATGTGTAGCTAGCATTATCAACCTCACCGTAAGGGTAATTACTTCTCACATTATTCACCTTTTTGTCGGTGGCATAAATATGAAAAAGATCAGTGTACATGGGGCTGTCATCGTTAAACCAACTTTTTGGAAACGAATGCTCACGGTTATAAAATTGGCATTCAGCACTTCCACCCGAACCCGAATCCTGATCGTTGCCAAAGGTAAAGTCGCATGATGAGTACATGTCCCAAACTTTACCGTCGGAGCGAACATCTGTTTCGTAAAAAGCATTCCAAATGCCAGGTGTGTAGCTAAGCACTGTGTGATCCTTGATGATATTGTGCAACGCTTCCATAAGATCCTCACCATACTTATCTTGAGCTGTGCTGTAGTAGTTGTCTGGAGCCTGAGCAAGAGCTATTGTTATGCTAAATGCCAGAAAAATGCTTAGTAGAATTCTTTTCATCATAATGTATATTTTGGGTGAATAACAATATCCATAGCGATATCAAAATTGTTGGTGGGCACGCTATCAACCATTTGTAAGTTTAATGCAACCCCAGCTTTGTAGATATGTTGCTTGTTAAGCAGCTTGTCGTAGTAGCCCTTACCGCGCCCCATTCGTTGCTTGTTGTTATCGAATGCAACACCCGGTATTATGGCAAAATCAATAGGTTGATTATTGTATTCAGGGCCATCTTGTGGTTCTAGAATACCAAACGATGGGCCAACCCGCATACAATCCATACCGGTAAACTCTCGTAGCTCTAACACATCGCCCACAACCAGCGGAAGTAAAATTTGTTTCTTTTGGTACCAGCGCAATATAAAGTCGTGGGTTTGTACCTCGTCGGGCATCGACCAGTAGGCAAGAACCGTTTTGGCATTATTAAACTGGGGTAGTTGCTCAACCATGTGGAAAATTTGCGCAGATTCTTGCGCAAGCACCTCAGGGGTAATCTGCCTCTTCTTTTGTCGTATCTCCTTGCGAAGTAATGATTTTTGTTGTTTTATGCGTTCTGATAAATCCATATGAATCAATTTTATACAATAATTTACCTGTACTAAAAGTTTATTTTTCCAACATCGGTGTTAGGTTTGTATCCCGTTAGGTTATCGAGCGAGATGGAAAAAATAAAACCATGGAAGTAATCCTTTTCATTAACTCTATATCCTCCTCTGTACCCTGCTCTTAGCGGGTAAGTTGTTCTGAGCACGTGAAAATCGGCAGTTAAATCGAATCCAATAGAATGCTGGTTTACTGGTTTTATTATAAGTCCTTCCTCTGCTTGATAGTAGCTGTGAATGTTGGCATAATCAGTAAAAATATTAGTTAGTAGCCTTTTGATATAAATAATGGGGCCAAATGCCAAATCGGGGTACGAAAGAGGAAAAGTGTAATCTAAACTAACTGATTTTATTTTTTGGGCAAATGATTTATCGAACCCTCTGGTAGGTGTGTAGCTGAGTGCTCCAACGTACTGTTTAGGGTTTTGCATTTCGGCCTGTGCCGAGAGTAGCAGACTATGGTTTGCAGCAAAACCAGGAAGGTATGCCCAAATCTTGGCTAACAATTTACTCCCCAGTAGTTTGCTATATGGTGAGTTCCTATAGCTGGCATAAGCCTGTACGCCATATTTTGGCCTTATATCTCTGTGCGCTTTTCGGGTAATTGCATAAACCGATAAGTATGGTTCGGCCGCAGTTGCCCATTGTTGGTATGTTTCGTTGGCATAATTCCACATCCAGCTGTTATTGTATGTAAAATTTACCCCCAAATTTCCACCACTAGCAATGTTTCCCGACGAGAAAACATAGGGTATTCTAACTCGGAGTATGGCCTGAACATTTGGTCTGTTCGAGTATCTAATGAAATTGGGAGCTAAAGGACCGTGTTGCACTAGAGCATACTCATTTCCGTAGGTAAATCCAGCCATTATTTTGGGATAAATTCCACTCCACTCTATGTTTGCATGAGCTCCGTGAGTTTTGTTGTATGAGTATCCTGCGCTAGCTGTAAGCGTGCTGGTTAGGTTTTGCGACATAATTGTAAACCCAGGATAAATAGTAATGCTTCCGTTGGTTAAATCAAAAGGGTTAAGGTAAACTGGCGCCCAGCTGTGTATGTTTAACAGTCCCTTTGTTTTTGAATATTTCTTCTGATTTTTATCAAGCGGTTTTTCTATGGTTAAAGTGTCAAATTTTCTCCATTCCTTAGGGTTGTAGAAGAGATGATTCACTTTATTTGCTAAATTATAGGGTTTTGAAGTGTTTTCGCTAAGCGCTACAGGATAAATACCCGTTGAGGAAAACTCGCTTGCAACCAGCTTTTTGTTATAGTTTAAATGGCTTAAACCATAAGTTGAATTGGCAACTTTGTATATGTTGCTGGTAAGGGTGTTAATTGAGAAAACGGTTTCGCGATAGTTATGTGTTTGAGTAAAGTAT
>CAZTFJ010000001.1:24069-33728 GCA_964612255.1 uncultured Rikenellaceae bacterium
CTTTTTTCAATAGCATTACCCTTGGGGTCAATAATAGCAATATAATGCTCTCCTTTGGCCGTTATTTCAATGGCTGCTATATTATCATTGGTGTATGCAATTGGGTTAAAATATCGCGTTTTTTTGGTGATTCTTTCAGCCTTTTTGTCCGTAATGTTATATCGCCATATCTCGGAATAGTTAACGTAATCCCACCGTGGGTGTTGGCGATATTGGCTCCAAAACACATTATTGTTTGAGTAAGATATTCTGCCGATGATTACTCCCGGTGTATAAAGCTTTTGTTCCTTTTTATCGGTTAGGCTGGCCATTACAATTTTGGGTCGTTGCGATAACGTTTTTTTTAGGGCGATTAGGCAAGTATCGTTGAGCAGAAAAGGATATGCGTACTCTACAAAATCTTTGTTTTTGTAGCTGTTGAAAATTAATGCCTCATTGGTTGAAATCTTATCCGCTGGTTCAATTTTTTTCCAAAGCGAGTTGTGAAAGCCTATCACTTGGCCAAACAATTCCTTCTCTGTATATCCTGTACTTTTTTTTACCGATTGGCTAAAAGGCGATAAAAGGAAAAATTTGCTTGAAATACTTTTTAGCGCTTTGCTCCAAACTTCTGGCCCATAAATTAAATTGGTGTACCCTACCATTTGGTATCCAAAGTTGTAGTGGCTTGGTATGTAATCTTTATACGAACCCAGTAACCACTTATCGTAGCTATACTTTGAGCCATTGTTTGAAGTGAAATGAGCTAAGTAGTGACGGTAAAACGATGCCTGACGACCCCGTCCCCCTTTGGTGTGTGCTGTTTCTGCATAAACGGCATCGCCTTCAAGAAACCACATAGGAGTCATTAGCAGCTTAAACCCAATGGCCTGTTGGCCAAACAGAATATTCCCAAATCGCCAAGGGCTGCCGTGCATCTTGTCGAGTTGCACAATATGGCGAGCTTCATGCATAGCTAAGTGGTAAAGCCAAGGCTCAGGCGAAGCATCGAGCGATGGTGTTGAAACAATTTCCATTCGTTTTGGCGCCCATGATACAAATCCGTTGGATAGAATGCTATTGCTATGCATTAGCGCCGAGAATTTACGTGGGGTATGGTTGTGATCGACACCCACTGTTTTAAGCGAATGGTAAAGATATTTGTCGAAAACTGTTGCTAGCGAGTCAACCTCGGAGTTAAATAGCAATCTGTATTCGTCCCTATTTAGCAGTTTCCATTTGGTTCGAGTTGGCTCCTGTCCGCTATTGTAGTACTGCCCGTTTGCTGAGGTAAAAAATAACACTGTGGCCAGCAGAAGTAGAGTAGTTCGCATATCTCACTACCGTTTTATCAGTTTTGTTGTAAACGAAATATTCTTGCCCCTTATATCAATCAAAAACATACCTGGCGAAATGTTTGCAGCACTAATGGTATGCTGTTCGTTTGGGTAAAGTGTAAGCAATTTTTTTAGCACAACGCCTCCCAGCTGGTTAGTTATGGTAAGGGTTACTTGTTCGGCTTTTTCATAATCGCTCCATATTGATATGTTCTGAATTACAGGGTTTTTAATCCTAATCTTACCCGATGGGTTGTTGAATGTATCGATATTTAGCAGCGGATTTTTATCAACATATAGCTTAAGGGTAACGGGAAGGTGGTCGGACATTTTGTATAGCGCGCTTAGCACGTTGGTGGGTAGGGACGTGTTGGTTGGGCTAATTAGCGTTTGGTTAAAGCGTTTTCCATCTTGTCCGTAGGCCCAGTACGTGTTTTTGGCGTAGGTTATACCTGCCGATCCCTCAATAATGGGTTGCGATGTTAGAATAAAATCAAACCTATCGTCCATTCCACCACCCGAGTGGCAATCGCCCGATGTGTGAGTCGATTGGGTATGATAGGGTGCGTAGCTGTAGTTGTTGTTCCAATCGCCCAGGGCGTTAATGGGATCGTTAAACTGAAAACCCGATGCCGTTTCTGTCATGAACGATTGAAAAGCAGGCTCAGCTGATGAATACACGTTAAAATCGCCCATAAAGAGCACGTTGTCGGTAATATTGTAGTTGTTAATGTAGTTCATAATTTGGCTTGCAGCCTGCGATCTGTCGTATACATTTTCGTCGTAGCTGCCGGCCTTTAGGTGTGTAACAAAGCAGGTGATAAAGGTTGTATCGCCCTTAGTTAAATCGTCCGATTTGTAGTAAAGCCTGTACACATCGGTAATTCGGGGTGAAGTTAGGATATATGATTGCGATTTTAGTGCCAGCTTGCGGCTATTGTAATATAGCATATTAACCAGGTAGCTGCCAGTGAAATTTGCCCTTTGGTAATGTGAAACGCCATCGGTATTAAGCACGTAATCAATAATTCTATCCGTGCTGCTAGCCCGGCCGTTCATCTCATTAACTGTGAAAATGTCGGGTTTAAAGTGCGAAGTGATGGTTTTAAGGTAGGTATCCTTATCGTTCACGTTGTTGTTTATGCTGGTACACCATGAGGTGTTCATATCGTAATACAGCAAGTTGTAGTGCATTACTCTAATGGTGTCGCCTCCCTTGGCGCATAAAGTAGCCAGTAGGATAATTATTGTAAAGATATTAACGCGCTTAATCATGTAGATTTTGAATGTATATGAAAACTTTTGTTGATGATTAAAAAAGGCTATCCACCAGCTTTTTTAACATTTTTGTATCCCTTTTCGTTGAGGATAGATACTATTTTGTCGCGAAAATCGCCTTGAATAATTATTTCACCATCCTTGGCGCTACCACCCACTCCACAGCGAGTTTTTAGCAATTTGGCTAGCTCTTTTAGCTCTTGGTCGGATCCTACAAATCCAGTAATAATTGAAACTACTTTACCTCCACGACTCTTCTTTTCGAGCCAAACACGGAGGTTTTGCTGGTTTGGGCTAACCGATTCTTCTGGTTCGTTATTCTGCTCCTCTGGCTTGTAATCGGGATTGGTAGAGTAGGCAAATTTAAGCTTGTCTTTCCAGTCGTTCATACCGTTTTCAAAATGGGTTAAGTGGGCAAATGTAATAAAAATTAATGGTTTACGAGTACAAAAAAAGCCACGCGAATGGCGTGGCCTCTATTGAGTAGTTTTTTTGA
Source organism: uncultured Rikenellaceae bacterium (assembly GCA_964612255.1). GTDB lineage: Bacteria > Bacteroidota > Bacteroidia > Bacteroidales > Tenuifilaceae > Perlabentimonas. The sequence continues at coordinate 27,160 of CAZTFJ010000001.1, forward strand.
AGTTATTCAAAAAGAAAGTCTAACTCATCGCCTGTTTTGTACTCTTTGGGCGATTCACCGTGTTTAAAAACTCGCATGGGTTTGTTCCCAATCAGTTCAATGTCACCATCCTCTACCCGTAACATACATCCTTCTCTAAGTCCAACAACATACGAGTAGGGATCCATTGTTATAAACTCCTCAATTCGTTCTTCGCGGGTTTCGCCAGCATGGCCGTCGGGGTTTGCATCGAGATAGTGAGGGTTTATCTGAAACCGAACCAGGTTAAAGGCGCTAAAGTTGTCGGGTTCAACAATGGGCATATCGTTGGTAGTACATATGGTTGGGCAGGCTACGTTTGAACCCGCACTCCATCCAACGTATGGTGCCCCATCGAGCACTTTGTAGCGGAGGGTTTCAATAATATCAAGCTGCTGAATCATCTTTAAAAGCCTAAAAGTATTGCCACCCCCTACAACAAAGGCTTCGGCATTGCGAACGGCATCTTTGGCGTTTTTATGGTGGTGCAGCGAATCTACTTCAATTCCCAGCTCACTAAACTTCTTTTGCACCTTTTTTTCGTATTCGTCAAAGCTAAAGGTAACGGCTGCGTAAGGCAAAAAAAGCACCTTTTTTACTCCTTTCAGAAACGAACCTATTTCGCCCATTGGGTGCTGTAAGTATGGTTCTCCGGCATTGGTGGAATTGCTAATCAGCAGTAATCTCATGGTATTAAAATAATTAAAAGTTTGAGCAACTCGTTTTAACGTAGCTCCAATATAGCATCTTTTTTTGGAAAGCCGAGGGGTATGCTTATTTAATTTTGATGCTCTATTTCATCGAGTGTATTATTACTGCAATCTAAAGGTAAATATATACTATTACCTAAATACACTTGGACTCGGATGAAAAGTGTTTAATGCTAATCTCTTCATCACAACTTACTCTAACAGCTATTGCAAGTTGGTTCATATGGGCAGATTCTGCCAAGTTCCATGAGTCGAAAGCATTGCTCAGCACATCGAGCTTGCTTTTCAGATTGTTATTCGATACCGATTGCAAGGTTTTGAAAACAAAATCATCAAATGCACTAGTATTAATTCCACTTGAGGGTGTAATGGTTAGCAGAACTATTTTTTCAGTACTTTCTTCTTTAAAAGTATCTGAATTATCGGGTAAAACTCTAGTTGTGATATTATTATGGCAAGCCCATAAAAGGCTTTGGCTAGCGTGAAAACAAACCTGTTTACTGTTTTTACAATTCACAATCAGAATGGTGTGGTAAATACTGTCTTTGTCGATATCGAAAAGCGATATGGTAGATAGTAATTTACTGTTAATTAGCTCAACTATTTCTTTTATTGATTTATTTGGATTGTGAAAACTCGATTTGTGGAGCTCGTTCGATAAAAATGCTCTGAGCACGGTAAGCGGGGCAAGAGCAAACGACGACCATAGCGTAACCAGCACGCTAATCTCATCGTTTTGGAAGTGAACTATTTCTATGTCGTTACGCGATGTTACCGAGAGAGGTAATGGAAAAAACTCTACTGGCGAGCTGGTTGGGTCGCAAGGGATATTTTTCTGATGCTCAACGGTATGCTGTAGGGTTTTAATCAGAAAGGATTTGCGCTGCATAATCTTTTCTATTGTATTTCTTTTTCGTTGATTATCGATTGCAAGGAGTACTATGATGCCAAGAAAAATTGTAGAAATGGCAAACATTATAAGCCTAAAGTTTTTTTGTTGATCAACTTTCCTTTGCAAGTATCTGTATTCCCGGTCGTGCCTTTCCGATTTGTACTTTAGCTCTAACGATGCTATACTTTGCGTTGTTTCTGCGTTTATTAGCGAGTCTTTTAGCTCGGTCATGAGCTTGTAGTATCGAAGAGCTTGGTTAGGTTGATTTTTTGCCTCGTAAACGCTGCTCAGGTTTTTGTATATCTCCTTTTCTGTTTCTCTTTGATGATATTTTTTGGCCAAGTCAATAGCCTCAAGCAAAAATTTATTTGAACTAGCATAATCGTTTAACATGTAGTAAGAAAAGCCAATGTTATTTAGCGTGTGGGCTAGCCTCGATTGGCTGTCGAGCAATCTGAAAATTTCAAGCGCTTTGAAGTGATGCACCAACGATTCGCTGTAGTTGTTTTTGCCTGCGTAAAGCATACCGATATTGTCGCTAAGTATAGCCACACCTATTGCAACATCAAGCGAATCGTAAATTTTCAACGATTTGTTGTAATACCCTAGCGCTTTGTCGTAGTTTTTCAGCTCCATATATGCAGCGGCAATGTTATTCGATGCTCCAGCAACAGCCCTTGCGTAGTTGGCCTTTTCGTTGGTTATTAGGTATTTATTAAAGTATTTAATGGCGTTTGTGTAATCCTCCTGGTAAAAATGCACCTGGCCCAAATTATTCGATATCATGGCAGAGCCCTCCTCGTCGTCTATTTCATCAAAAAGGGCTAGCCCCTTCATGAAATTTTCAACCGCTTGCTCATATCGGCCAAGGGTTTTGTAAATCAATCCAATATCGTTATAAACCCTTGCAACCTCTTGCTTGTTTTTAATAAATTGGTAAACGGATATGGCGTTGTTGTATTCGAGTAGTGCGCTATCAAACTCGCCCTGTTTGTAGTAAGAGTATCCAATTTGATGATGAATGTCGCCCATTTGCTGGCGATCTTTTAGCTTATTGGCTAGTTTTAATGCTTCTTTCCAGTAGTTAATGCTCTTGCTGTAAGAACTATCGGAATATGCTATGGCAATTTTCGAAAGAATTTTAAGTTGCACCGAATCATGCGGAGCTTTTTTTGCTGCCTGTTTTAGGCTGTCGATTTGCTGAGAGCCAGCAGCCCAACTAGTAGCGGAGAGTGATAGTGCGAGCAACACAGTAAAGGCAAAGCGCTTGACCATGGGTGTGGAGTTTGGGGTGTGTGCTTCGCAAATATAACAATATTGGTTATATGTTGAACAAAAAAATGCTTTCCCTTTCGAGAAAGCATTTGCTCGGTAAGCTGTATTAGCCTAAAAATTTATCAACCTTAAGCCTATTGCAAACGGATAAACCTCGTCGCCTTTGCCTTGTTCGAATAGCTGTATGGGATAGTAAGTGGCAAAAATGCTTAGCCCTCTATACCCAATGCGTGATGTAAATCCATATCTAAACGGAGCCAAGTTATAATCGTTGCGGATTTTATCTTTTCCGTCGTTTACTCCCTCGTACTTAATTTTTGTGTGCGACCCAATTTTCACACCGCCTACAATACCAGCCGAAAAGTATATTCTATGCCTATAGCTAGTTGGTATTTGGAATTCGAGTAGCAAAGGGGCCGTGATGTAAGTAGTTGAAAGTCTCGATTTGGTAACATTTTTTTCTGGATCTAAAACGTACGAGTCGTCGTTTACGGTTATCCCATCAACCACTTGTATAGTATTGCCGTTGCGGAAGTGGTAGTTGTTAAACTCAAAACCTAAACCGGTTACTAAACCTACCTTATCGGTTCCAAAACCAAAGCTATACTGTAGAAAGTTGAGGTTAAAGTTCCATGATCGACCCTGATTTAGCTCTAAGTACTTAAGCTCATCCTGCATATTCATCGACTGGTTGGCATCCATAAAACCGTTAAAGCCCCATTCAAAACCAGCCCAATGCCCGCTGAATCGGGGTTTGCGTTTGTAAACAAAGTCTCTATACTTATCGTTATCAAAGGTGTGTTTTTCATCAGAATTGGGAATTTCAATTGATGTGGTGCCATCTTTTTCAACAATAATAATTTCCTTTTTACCAAAGCGAAGCAGGGTAGTGTCTTTACCGTTTGTTATTGCTTTGGACTTAAGGCCTTTGTCAAGGGTAGTTGTGTCTTGAATACTTTTTTTAATAGTATCATTCTTTTCTAACTCCTGCAATGTTTTTAGATTCTCGTCTTGTGCAAAAGCAAAAGTGCTTAGCATTGCTATTGCTACTGTTGTGAATAGTAATTTCATATCCATTCTGTTTTTAATTAATAATATGTTTTACCGTTTAAAATTTGCTGTAAGACGGGGAGCTCAGAAGAAAGTTACAGCAATGCGTTATTTTTTTTTGCGTACTGGAACCGAGAGGGCAAAAAGTTCGGTTTCAAGCTCAATTTTTCTGATGTTGCCTTCCATATCGCGTTGAGCGTTAAGGGCCATATTGCGGCCAGTGGCCTCCGATATTCGCTCTATTCCTCTTTGGGCTAATTCTAGCAGACCAATAACCCGGATTCCTGAATTTGGGCTTTCAATGAGCATATCAGGTTCTATGGTATTTTTGTTAGCCATTGCAATGAGTGGCGTTACATCGTCAACTGTTAGCTGTTGGGGGAGCCCAGCTGCTTCAATTCTGTTTATTTTGTTGATTATTAAAGTTTGCCTCTCTTTTTGTGGCTCTATGATGGTTGTTGCTTCTTTTTGAGTAATTGTTGGCTTGCTAACTTTATTATCAACAGTAATTAATTTGGCTGGTTCTGGCTTTTTCTCGGGTTTAACAAGAATCTCATTAGCAGCCTTAGGTTCAATTTTTTTTATGACAATTGGTTCTGGAGTGATTGCTACCAGTTGTTCTGTTTCAACACTATTATTCAGAAGCTTGTTAAAACCTATCGATAGTCCAAATATAATTAGCCCAACTGCTGCAACGCTTGAGGTAAAGGTTATAAACTGCCTGTGGGTAAGATTTATAATACTAACTCGTTTTATCGATGATTTTTGATTAAAAAGTATGTTTTTATCGGCCTTTAATTTCGATTTTGTGAATACTCTAAGCGAAGTTGCTAGGTTTTTGTTTTCGGCAATGCTTTTGTTTAGCTCTTCCTGTTGACTAGGGGTAATATCGCCTTCAGTTTTTGCAATGCACAGGAAATCGAAACGGTTTTTTACGCCCCACTGATCGGCTATTTGATGCAGTGCCTGCTTGTTTTGAAACAATTCAGTTTTGGGTTCAACGGCTATATCTTCTAGGCCGTCTAGTTCCTCTGCTAGGCCGGGGTTATCATTCAAAAAATTACGCAGCTCTGCCTGCTCGCTGGCCGATAGGTTGCCATCGAGAAAATCGACAAAATATACTTCGTAGTTGCTGCGGTTAATCATCATTATTAAATTACCGTTTCTAAATGTCCAATATATTTCTTTAGCGTTAAGCGTGCTCTGTATATGTAAACCTTAACCTGCGACTCGTTAAGCCCTGTAATCTCTTCAATTTCTTGATACGAGTAGCCCTCGTAATCGCGGAGTAAAATTACCGAACGCTGAATTTCAGGTAGCTTTTTAAGCGCTTCGTGCAGAATTTCCTGCAAATCGCTATATTGCATTGATGTTGATAAGCGTTCGTCTGCACCCTCTTCCATTAACCCTGTTCGCTTGTTGGCTCTAATAATATCAATACATCCATGATATGCCGAGGTGAATAGGTACGATTTAGCCTTGGCAAACTCCACATTACCGTGTTTTGTCCATAATCGCTCAAAGCAATCCTGCACCACGTCGTTTGCCCTATCGGCATCGCCCAGTGTTTTCAGGGCAAACCGATAAAGCCCATCGGCTAGTTTATCTACACATTGGTTGTACTCCTTAGGGGTCATATATCTTTTGCAAAATCGGTTGTATGACGGGGAGCTGCATAAAAAGTTACAGCAACATCAAAATTTTTTAGGCTCTGCAAAAGTATGGTAAAATTTTAGTAAGATTGTGATTCTTTACAGCTAATCCTTAATAACATCATACTAATGAAAAATTTCCTTTTTATTGCTATTGCGCTTGCAATGCTTGCTGGGTGTACACCCCAAACAAACGAAACAAATTATAACCTAGAGCAAGAGCAGCTTACCCTTGCAACGATATGGTATCAGAAATCGCCCGAGGTAAAGGCTCTGTACCATCAGGGGTTTAACATTGCAAAAGAGAGAGTGCTCGAGTACGCCAAGCAAAAAGGCGATAATCCTAAGGCCGTTGTGGTTGATCTGGATGAGACGATGATTGATAATAGCCCTTTCCAAGGAAAAATGATTGAAACAGGAAAACCCTTTACACCCGAGATGTGGGGCGAGTGGGTTGCCCTTGAGCAGGCCGAAGCGCTCCCCGGTGCTGTTGAGTTTACTCAGTTTTGTCAGTCGATTGGAGTTGATGTAATTTACTTGAGTAATAGAAGTATTAGCGAGCAGGATGCAACTATGCGCAATATGCAAAAGCTGGGCTTTGCCTTTGTTAAGCCCGAGAATTTCTTTTTAAAGGATACCACAAGCGGAAAGGAGCCTCGCAGGCAGGTTGTTTCGCAAAAATTCGATATTATCCTTTTGCTAGGCGACAACCTTAACGATTTTGCCGAAGTGTTTGAGAACCGCACAAATACCTGGGGTCAAACAGTAGTTGATGATTATCGTGAGGAGTTTGGTCGTAGGTTTATCGTATTCCCAAATCCAATGTATGGCGAGTGGGAGAAGAATATTTATAACCATAAGCGTATTAAAGAGGAGAGTATTCGATTTAAAATGCGGCGCGAGGTTGTTGAGGCGTTTTAAATCCTAAACGTTTCCATGACTGGCAAAGTACAGCCGGACGATGGAAAGTTA
>CAZTFJ010000002.1:0-26487 GCA_964612255.1 uncultured Rikenellaceae bacterium
GCGCACTACGGATCGAGGATCCTGAAGTAGGGACTCGAAAACCCTGAAGATTCCATTCACAAAATCGCCAATTTCATGGTTTGGCACATCGTTAAGTATGCCCGTGAGCAACCTATTCATATCCCAAATCAGGTACTCCTTTTGATGCTCCATGGTGGGCATCCTTAGCAGGTAGATTATGTAATGGAACTGGCTTATGGGGCTATCGAATTGAGTGATAAGCTGACGATGGTAGTCGGCAATATCCGAAAAGAGCGCCACCTTATCGACAAGCTCATCCCAACTTTTAGCTTGGGTAACCTGACGCTTAAGCTGCGAGTAAAACTTTGCGCCCACCCTTTTCACCACCAATATGTTGTCGTCGGGGAAGAAGCGAAGATCATCCATAGCCCACTTATCGATATCCGAAGCATTTTGCCACTGGCTTATGGTATCGATGGCAATGGTTCGGAACAGATTAAAAACCTCGTCGCCTAAAGAGCTATGATTCCCTTGTGCTGCCAGTCGTTTGCGCAGGCTATTGGCATTGGCTATTACGTGATCTTTATGTAAGGCGTAAGCATTCTTAAGAATAGCGATACCTTTTGCCTGAATATCTATAAGCTCCGGATGCTCCTTTAGCAGTAGTTCGAGATACGAGGCTAGGCTCTGCAGGAGAATATCAATATTGTTGCTGCTGGTTGCTTCCTGAGTTAAATCATCGAAAATAGCAAGAAAAACATTGAATGTCCTAGTGTGATCTGACTGCTGTGAGTAGAACCAAAAATCGGAGATGGCAACCTTTTTCAGATTATTGCAAAGATAATCGAGGTTGTGGTATGGGTGGTTTAGCTCGCGTATAAACTCCGACACTCGCTGGTTTAGGCCAAACTGCTCATGGGAAAGAGAGACAAGCCACACGTGCTCACGGGGGATTACAATGTTAACATCGCTGGTTTGCTGAAGGTTGGCCTCAAGAGCCTTCGATTCGAACTGTTTTTCCATTACTTGTAGCAGCTCATACAATTCGCACTAAAGGTAATAATCTGATTTAGAATTAAGAAATGTTTACAGATACTTATCTAAGTATGAATGGGGGAATCTCGACACCCCTATGCTTAAACTTCAATGGGACGATGCGTGCGGGGATAAGCTCATCATGAACTATCCACGGAACTACCCAGCGGTTGTTACGGATACCAATCTCGGGGAAGTTGTAATTTTGCACATCGAGCAGCTGCCGGGAATCGCTTACAAATTGGTCGAAAAGATACTGGTCGCTCTCGTTAAAATAGCTAGCCAATTTCTCGTATTTAGCTACTGGCAAAACTCTGTACTTACGCTTCCCGCTCACAATTGGCCTATGCACCCAAACCAAGGCATAACCAGCGTTGGCTATTCGGGTTTCACCATTTACCTTTTCGATATGCAGAGTAGCCACTGCCCCGCCATTTCGATATCGAGGCCTCTGGTTCGACACAAAATTACCAAGGGAGTAAACCGCCACACGGCCATCCGTAGTATCGGTATCGAACGATGCCTCCATACGCTGAATTACATGAGGATGCGAACCGATAACAATCCTAATCCCCAGTTCATGCATAAAACGAGTTAGCTTAAGCTGCGTAATATTTGGATTCCGCTCGTACTCGTTGCCCCAGTGCATAAAGGCAATCACCTCGTCAACATTAAGTTTTTGAGCCTTTTGGTAATCGGCACGGATTAGCGCAGTATCAATAAGGTTTACCACCGCAGGTTTTGGCACAGGTATGCCGTTGGTTCCATAAGTATAATTTAGCAATGCCAGCCTTATACCATTCTTCTCGATTACTAATGGATAAAGGGTATCGCGATGCTGCTTGTTTTTATAAGCGCCAGCAAAAGGGACATTTTTTTTATTTAACACATCGATAGTTCTGTAAATGCCAGACTTGTACCTATCAACAGTGTGATTATTGGCTGTAACCAGCACATCTACTCCTGCCTCTATCACGCCATCAACTAGCGCATCGGGCGAGCTAAACTGTGGATATCCCTTATACGGTGGGCCACCTAGTGTTACTTCAAGGTTGGCAATGGTAAAATCGGCTCGTTCAAAAAGTGGGGCCATTGGGGCAAAAACATCGGAATATGAATACTCACCGGTTTTCTCGTTATAGGCACTAGCAATTTGCGGGTCATGACCCATAACATCGCCCACAAATATTAGGGTTAGACTCTGTTTGGCATCATATTTTTCTTGTCCAGCCAATGGGTTAACTAAAACAACAAAAACTAAAACTGTAAACAAAAACTGCTTCATAATATTATTATGGTTTGCTCCAAAGGTAGTAAAAGTAGGGTAGATTTTATAATCAACTATATACCCATAAAGTGCAATAGTTATAGGAATAAAAAAAGGAGCTTTCGCCCCTTAAAATATAAACACCATAAACTAACTCTACCCTACAGCTTTGTGAGCCTGCTTGCTGCCAGCTCTAGCTCCTCGTCGCTTTTGCCAAAACAAATACGTACTTGCTGATTATCGAACCCATCATGATAAAAAAGAGAAAGCGGAAAAGCAGTAACACCAACCGTTTCGGCAAGTCTTTGGCAAAAATCGATATCACGTTCATCCGATATAGCCTCGTACCCCATCACTTGGAAATAGCCTCCCTCAACGGGGAATAAAGAGAACCGGCTATCTTTCATAAGCGAGGTAAACAAATCGCGGCGGCGTTGCATATCTTCGCGGAAGGGCGACCAACGGGTTTTTCCCTTAAGAAAATCGGCCAATGCAAGCTGAATGGGAAGGTTTACAGAGTAAATCTGATAACGATGTACTGCCCTAAAACGAGCCATTATCTGCTCGGGAGCCAAACAGTACCCTATTTTCCAGCCCGGAACGCTAAGGTTTTTTCCTAACGAACCAACTATTATGCTTCGCTCAGCAAGCTTAGGATAACGTGCAATGCTATACATTGGTCTGCCGTCGAAAACCAAATCGCCAAAAGCTTCATCGCTAAGTATATTTATCTTGGTACCATTAAGTATGCGCTGCAGCTGTTCAAGACTCTCGTCGCTCATAACCAAACCTGTTGGATTATGCGGACAATTAAGTATTATGAGCTTGGTTTGGCTGGTAATAAGTTTGGTTAGCGCAGCCCAATCAATAGAAAAATCGGTTGGATTTAGCTGAAAAAAAATGGGCCGAGCCCCCCTCGCCTCAATGGATGGCACGTAGGTTTCAAAGGCAGGCTCAAAAACTATAACCTCATCGCCCTCACGAATGATTGATGAAATAGCGGTGTATATTGCCTGAATAGCACCAGCAGTAATGGTTACTTCTGTTTCGGGCGAGTAGGCTGTTCCAAATTCGGTATTGTATCGTTGAGCAATTATATTGCGCAATTCGGGAACACCTTCTCCAGGAGAGTATTTATTCCGGCCTTCGGATAAATGCTTAACCAACGAATTGAGCAGTTCAGGCTCACAGGGGAAATCGCTATAATCGTTCGACATATTTACGGCACCGGTCTCAGCAGCAATATTGGCAAATTTTGAAACCAGTCCATAATATGGGCTCATAACAGATGTCTTTGTCATACAAGTTTAATCTATTCAAATAAAGGTTGCAAATATATGAAAAGCAGTATTGGAATTTGTTGCATTTTATCACAAAGTTTAGCAAAGTGCATGCCATGTTATAAAACACACTTGATGTTGAACGCTGCTAATCAGCAAAAACTTCGCTTAAAATCGATAGCGATTTCACCCCATGCACCGACTCCATATGAAAAGTATAAAAGGCTAGCATTCGCTCTAGAAAATGGCTTCGCTGCTTGCCTAACAGCACAATATCACCACAATTGGCATAGGATGTTCGCAAACATTGCGATAGAATTTGGCTTATATCTTTACTAAAATAAAGAGGATGAACTGGCTGGTGCTTAACAAATAAACCATTTTTGTAATCGAAAAAAGGGGTGCTTGTCGAGTACTCCCCACTTGGAAAAAAACCAAGATATTTTGAAAGCTGAGCCAAAAACAGCAAATGGAAATTGGCAATTCCCTGTTCCAAAGCATCGAGCGAAAGGATTGATGCTTCGATAAATTGAAACAACGACGGGTTACTCTCCTCCTCGCGAATGGCTCTGTATATTATCTCACCCAAAAAAATTGCAATTACGCTTTTTACAGGATGTAAATGTATTGAACTGCTAGTGCTGGCCACCGACACTTCTTTTAACCGACCCATTCCATGGCTCTTTGCAGGATAAAAAACCACATCAACAATATTTAATGGCTGAAAATAGATTGATTTACGACCCGACTTACCCTTGCCGTAAGCTCCATTTACCATTAAGCTTATCCTGCCAAAATCTTGCGAGTAAAGATATGCTACCAAGCTGCTATCGCCATATCTAACGGTGTGTAATGCAATTGATTTGGCTTTTTGTAACATCTAAAATAATTAGCTATTTACTTAACAAATAGAATTTTACCAACTGTTGCTTCCTCGCCTTTGCTATCGGCACAAAAGTAAAGGTAAACACCTGTAGCCACCTTTTGTCCACGCAAGTTTTTACCATCCCAAGTAGCCTGTCCGCCTTTACTTGTGGTTTCAAACACCAGGTTGCCAGCTATATCAGTTATCTTAACGTTGGTATTCTCAACCAAACCGGTTATGGTAATATTGCCGTTAAACTCGGGGCGCACTGGATTGGGGAATGCGTAAACCTTACCAAATCGACTCCCAGGCTCTGTGGCATCGGCCCGGTATGAGACCAACCCCTTATCGGTTGCAAAAAACACCTCGCCCGTTTTGGGGTGTATACCAATATGCTGAATGCTATTTGATGGTAAAGGGCTGTTATCGGTTGTAAAATGAAGAATTTGGCTATCGCCATTGGCCGACTGTAAGTATACCCCCGAGCGCTGCGTACCAAACCATTTTCTATTACCTCCATCAACAGCAATGCTTGTAATGGTTTGCGACTCGAGCAGGAAGGCTGCAAACCCCTCAAGCTCATCGGGTATTCGGGCACGTTGAATGGCAAACTCGGCGGGTTCCATTACCCGAGACGGATTATAGCTAACCAAAACACCCTCGGTTGTGCCAACCCATAGGTATCCGTCGCGGTCGAACGCCAGGCAATTTACATCACTTGGCAAGCTCTCTCCATCGGGAGCAACCATAGTTACTTTTCGGGTTTTATGGCTATCGGCCAAACCGGGGTTCTCGCCTGGATCGAGCACAAAAATTCCCCCTCCCAATGGAACAATAACCCAAAGCTGCCCACTAGGTGAATGGATTATATCGGAAAGTCGTTGCGAACCAATTTGCCCCTCGTAAGGGAAACTTTTCCAGGTTCCATCGGTTAACCTTACCGATATGGGATTTGGCACACCAGCATTCGATACCCACATATTTCCATCATTATCAAAAGCAACGCCGCCAATACGGCAATAGGCTCCGGGCAGTATGGTTTGTAAACTACTATTTTCGGGGGTATAATTCTCAACCACTTGCCCATCGCGATACACCACCACGCCATGGCCCCACGACGATACGAAATATTCGTTGCTGTATGCGGGACTTTGGGTAATGCGAACGGCATCAAAAAAATCGAAGTTGTTTACTGTGCTCCAGCTGTTATTCTCTAGCTTGTGAAATGTAAGCGGATAAAAACGGTTGCCCCATGTATCGGTTCGCGCACCAGCCAGCACGAACAAATCGGTGGGTGTAGGTAAAACGTAGTAAGCACGATCCTCGCCTGGACTATTTGGCGACACTCGGGTCCAACTATTTTCCGCACCATAAATCAAGCCCAGCTGATTATCGGCTATAGCAATGCTGCCGCTGCTGCTAACTAAAGCCGAATTGGGGTAAAACTTATAATCACTACCAAAGGGTTGAACCACTATATATGAATTGGGGAAATCAGAATATAAATGAGCCCCTTCGCGGCTAGCTACAAGCAAAGTATTATGGCTGGCGTTTAAACTCCTAACCTGCTGAAAGGGCGCCGGGCTACTTTCCCAAGTATTACCATCGTAAAACCAAATTATATCGGGTGTTGTGGCACCGGTTGACTGAACCGCAAAAAGCTTGTTATTGCACACCGCAAGCGACGTATACTCCGTGTTAATGGTAGGCAAATCTTGAATATAGCTCCAACTATCGTAATGATAAAGTGCTGGGTTATCTGCCTGAGCAAAAAACATCCCATTTTCGGTAGCAGCATATATTTTATTTTCAAACTCAATGGTAGCATATACCCATAGGTTTTCGCCCCCATTACCTATGTAATAGGTATCCTTCACCTCCAACTTTTCAACATTAAGCACTACAATACCAAATCCAGTTGATACGTAAATATCGTTTTGCTGATTTATGTAGATGTGGTTTATCCTTTTTGAGCCTTGCATTTGCTTCTGAAATATGTAGGGAAGGTTAACAACCTTTTTCTCAAACATGAGGTCGATATTGCCGTTCTCGTATCCAACCACTAACACTTTATGGGTATCGGAATAGGTAATAGCCGAAATACCAACATCGCTTAAACCATTAACAGTGCTAACGGTTTGGGTTAAACCAGTTGATGGCTGGTACCAAAACAACCCGTTGCTTGCCGATGCGTATACCTTATCATCACCAAATGCTACGCATTGTGCCTTACGATACGAAAAATGATCGCGCCAGCTGCCAACAGGCACCTGAGCAAAAGTAGCAACCGACCAAAATGCAAGTAATAGCAGGAAAATATTTTGCATTGCAATACTTAAAATAAGGTGTAATGGGATAACCTAAAAACAGAGCAGATATTATTTGAAGAAAAATATTTTGTGGTTCTACTATAGCTTCCTAAGGAACTTTGCCAACTCATTAACAGCAAGCCCGCGATGACTTATTGAATTTTTTAGTGCGATGTCCATTTGGGCAAATGTTTGAGCATATCCATTGGGCATAAAAATGGGATCGTACCCAAACCCGTCATCGCCTTTTAAGATATCAATAATAGTTCCTTTAACAACCCCTTCGAACCGATGCTCTTTGCCATTAATAATAAGAGCAATAACGGTTCTGAACTGAGCTTGCCGGTTGGGCACTCCTTCCAAATCGGCAAGTAGTTTCACAATATTATCGTGCGAGTTTCTTTGCTCGCCAGCATAGCGAGCAGAGAAAACGCCAGGCCGACCTCCCAAAGCCTCAACTTCTAGGCCAGTATCGTCGGCAAAGCAATCAATTGAGTATTGGTTGTAAATATGCCACGCTTTTTGCGAGGCATTCTCTTCGAGCGTTTCATAATCCTCGGGTATGTCGTCGGTAAAGCCAATGTCGGCAAGAGATTTTAGGTTTATAGAATCTCCAACAATTTGCTGAACCTCCTTTAGCTTATGCCCATTATTTGTTGCAAAAACAACGTTTCGCATAAAACTACTCGGTTATCTGGGGTTTATGCTCATAACAGGAATATGCCCAGCCTGCCCAATTATGCCCTGCTCATGTGGTTCTAGAACAAAATGGCCATCTTCGGAAACCCTTGTGGTCATAATAACAATTAAATCGGCACGGATATTAACTGCCAAATCGAGCACCTCTTCGGCATACGACTTGACACCGGACACGGTGTAAATTTCATATTTTGCCCCCTTCTCGTCAAGGTACCGAATGGCCGAAGCCATATTAAGATCGACCTTAGCCTCGAGCTCGGGATCGGTAACATGTGGCTTAATGAGGTGAAATTTCGAAACGTAATAATCGCAGAAATACGAAATCCAGGTGTGTTTCTCCTTGTTCTCAACAGTAAAATCAACAGGAAAAACAATATCGTCGTATCGCTTATTTACCGGTGGTTCCTGAATGGTAATAAACGGTACTGTTGACTTAGTAATAACTCGCAGGGTGGGTAAGTCGGTTAAGTCTTCGCGACCCTTAACACTTGCCGAACCCATAATTACTATGCTGGCATTTATTTCAAGAGCTGTTTTTGCAATAGACTCGGCCACATCGCCCACCTTTACAACTATACCTGGTTCTATATCGTACTTATTCTTAGTGTCCAGAGCAATTTGGGTGAGTTTTTGCTTCATTGCATCAACCTCGCCTTCTGATTTTACCACATGAACTAAAACAATTTGCTCGCCAACCACCCCCGACACCCTTACTGCATGCTGCAATGCATAAACTGCTGGCTGTTTAAAATCAGTTGGAACTAGAATTTTTTTCTTGTCCTTATCCATATAATTTATATTTTTAGGTGAGCGTTTTTACCTAAAGTAGCACAAATCTTCTCACGCATATTTATTTTTCGTACTATTTTAGTTTCTTTGTAACAAGCGTATATGGCTGATAAAATAGTAGCATTATCAAAGCTCTAAGGTATGAATTTTCTGAATTTATTTTTGTTGCTAAACCTACTTTTTTTGTTGAGCTCTCCGCTTGATGCTAATAATCAGACCAGTAAAAACAGCAATAGCACAAGACCTAAGCCAATAGTCAACCAAATATCCTCCCTACCAATTGCCCATTTCTCCAGTTTCGACAAAATAATTGCTGGCAATACACACATTGTTCTTCTTGCTGGGAACAAAAGACTTTGGGCGTTCGATGGGGTTAACTGGGAAAGCGTTACATTCCCAAAAAAACCAGCCTTTCATACAAGTCAATCCGACACATGTTTCTACACTTCTTACGATGGGGTAGTTGAACGATTCGTTCTAAAACAAAACGGCAACATTAGTAGGGATAGCCTTATAAGCATTGCCGATTTGCATGAGCCAATATCTGGAGTAGCTGCCGATGGCGACGGTGTGCTTTATATTGCCACGGGCAATTCACTTTGGTGCTACTCCGACTCGCTGCTTAAATTGGGGGCTTTTGATGAGAACATCAGGCTGTTCTGCAACAACAGCATGGTATATTTCACTAAGGGGCACCATAAACTCTACAGTATTACAACGAATAAAATAACCCAAGAAAAAAGTTTCAGCTTACTGCTTGATCAAACCAATAACATAATTGATATTATTGATATTAATAATGCTCCCCACATAGTAGCCGAGGGGTTTCCTTGGATATACCCAATTAATGGGAGCAACAAAACGCCTCCATTCGAGTTAAAATTATTTATGGGGGGAGAATCAGCAAAAGTTAAGCAGGTAAGAACACTGCAAGAAAAAATATACTTGCTTACAAGTAACAATTCTATTATTAAAATAGGGCACGAAGGCAAAATAATAGCAATGGATCTAAACGATCACCCTTCGTTAGGCATAACCCTCGACATTTTGCCATTCTCCAACACATCGGTACTTGCCCTTACACCAACAGAAATTTTTAGTATTTCCGGAACAGAATACTCTGGAATTTACACTGGATTCTGCAACTCGAATAGTAAACCCACATCTATTGCAACTAGCAATAAGTATATATACTTCGGAACAACAGAACAAGTTTTTGCAGCTAGCCGAACAAACCCTATTAACGAGTTGCATTTCGACCCAATAAATGGAATTAGCGGCCAAGTTATTCAAATGCAAAACTGCGCTTGCGGCACCTTTTTGGCAACCTCAAAGGCCATATACCAGCTATTGGGTCAACGCGCAAAACTTATTATGAGTAGCAAAGCCTTTGTGGGAAAACAAATTTGTTTTGCCGAGCATAACAACAGGCTATGGATAGTTTTTTGGGACAGCGAAACCATCTCGGTTCAGCAAGTTACCCCAACCATTTTTCCGTTAAAATTAGTTGACATTCCAAATAGTATCCAGTCAATAAAAAGGGTCGATTACTTTGATGGCCAATTAATAGTTCAACCCGAAATTGGTATATGCTACACATTACCTATCAGCGACTTAAGCGCTTGGAAAAAAACGGTAGAACACGATATGAGTTCGAGCCAACTTCTTTTCACCAACGATCAAACACCTAATCCCTTTGTCTGGAAATCTGGGAACCTATTCTATTTTGATGCAAAAAAGGGCGGCATTGGTAATCTTATAATTGCCGACTCAACCTGCTCGTTATCCCCCATTGCAAGCAACGACACATCACTAGCTGTGCTTCGGACTCTTACGCCCTTCTCAAATATTAGCACCATTTGGCACTACCAGCTTAGCCAGAACAACATCGAATCGCGAGGAATTCCTATGGCTTTATATCCTACCAACGAAAGCATTAAGCAATCGTTGCAAATTGAGAGCAATACGCTTCTAATTGTATCGAGCGCAGGACTTCATTACTACAAAACTCCCTCTATTAAACCTTATCCTCCTACAGCATCCATATCAAACCTAACACTGTATAGCAACGAGGAACAAATTAGCATTAAATCGGGGTATTTTAGCAAAAATACATTGGCACGAAAAGCATCCCAATCCCCTAGTTTAAGAAATTTAAGAGCTGCCTTTGGATCTAATAATTCGAGAAATTGGGAAACGAATAGTAGTAACATCCAGTTCTCAACCTATCTAGAGGGATATGACAAAGGGTGGACAACGTGGAGCAACACGAGCATTCGTGAGGTAAATAAGCTATCGCCCGGTAAGTATAAACTGCATGTAAAATCGAAAAATTTCTGGGGACTTCAATCTTTGGTATCATCCGTTAGTTTCACGGTTACGCCCTATTTTTATGAGTCTGTTTACTTCATACTTTCATTCATAATACTTGGCACGCTGGCCCTTTACGCAATGTTTAAATGGCGACGATACCTTCATGCCAAAGTTCGGCATAAGCTCGAGAGCCTAATTAATACCAGAACAGAAGAACTAGTTCGCGAAAAGGAAAAAACCGATAACCTTCTTGCCCGGGTACTTCCAAAGGAAACAGCATCGGAACTAAAAGAGAAAGGACGAGTAAATACGCAACGGTTCCAAGTTGTTACTGTATTATTCTGCGACATTGAAGGTTTCACAAGAATTACCGACGAAACAAACCCAGAGGTTCTCATTGACCAGCTCGACAAGTTTTTTCTATATTTCGACTCAGTGGTTGAGAGGTACCGAATTGAAAAAATTAAAACCATTGGTGATGCCTACATGTGCGCAGGGGGAATTCCCCAGAAAAACCGCACAAACCCTGTTGAAGTTGTTCTTGCTGCCCTAGAAATGCTTCAACACATGAAAGACATTATGCATCAAAACTCCAACGAACACAATATTTGGGAAATACGAATTGGTATTGATACAGGCCCTGTAATTGCGGGAGTGGTAGGGCGAAATAAGCTATCGTACGATATTTGGGGAAGCACCGTAAATACTGCCAGCAGAATGGAGTCATCGGGTGAGGCGGGTCAGATAAACATATCGGGCAACACCTATATGCTTGTTAGCGAATACTTTGATTGCACCTACAGAGGCAAAATGCCTGTTAAAAACAAAGGCGACATTGAAATGTATTTTGTTAAAGGTATAAAGGCAAAACTCTCGGTTGATATGTTGGGGATTAAGCCCAATGATGAGTTCCTAATACAGCTACAACTAGTTAGACTAGGCGATTTAGAAGACTTTATTTTAGAAAAGTTAGAAAAAGGCTTACCCAAAAAGCTATCCTACCACAACCTTAAACACACTGTTGATGTGTACACTCAGGTTGAACTTATAGGCAGAGCAGAACAGGTTACTAACGAGGAGTTGCTCCTGCTCCGCACCGCAGCCCTGCTCCACGATGCAGGCCATTTAATTGATTACGACACCCACGAAGAGATGGCAGTTAAGCTGGCGCACGAAATACTTCCTGAATACTACTACTCTGAAAAACAGATCGAGGTCATCTCAGATCTTATCATGAGCACCAAGCTACCCCCAAAACCCAAAAATTTATTGGAAGAGATAATGTGCGATGCCGATTTGGACTACCTTGGCCGTGAAGATTTTATTCCTGTTTCAAATATGCTATACAAAGAGCTACACGACCATGGTAAAATTGGCACTCTACGCGAATGGAACGAGCTCCAGATTAAATTTATATCCAAACACTCATACTTCACAAAAACAGCACGAAAACTAAGAAACGTAAACAAAAAGAGCCAGTTGGATAAACTCAGAAAATGGATGGAAGAAAATTAGGCTAAAATTTTCAGTCACAGAATTGCAAGCATTACAATAATAATAGCTACATTTAACGGGGATTTTATAAGTTTGAATGTTCTAATCAATATGCATACAGTATGAACACACCCAAAAAAGTAGTGCTGGTTCCATGGGATTTTACCGAGGGGTCAGAAACTGCTCTAAAGCACGCCATACAACTAGCCGAGGTTGCCGATAACGACATTCTGCTGCTGCACCTAATACCCGTTTCTTGGATATCCTCACTGCTTGGGAAAAAAGCTGCTAGCCCAGAGATCATTGAAGATCTTAAAAGAAAGATGGAGGCCGAAGCCGACAGAATTGCCCCTAAAACCAAGTGCCATATCTTCTCAATGGTTCTTGAAGGCAACCCAACAAAAGTAATTAAAGAGCTAATTACAACAGCAAACCTAAACCTTATTGCCTCGTTTAAAACATACTGCTACCAAAAGAAAAAGTATGAAACGGGTCAATTTATGCGCAAGCTATCTATGAAAAACCTTAACATACCATTTCTTATTGTTGAGGCTGCTCCAGTGCATTCGCACTACATAGAGATTGTTGTTCCTCTCGATTACGACAAGAAATACAAAGAAATTCTCCACTGGATTATTTACCTATCTAAATACTACAAGTGCAACATCAACCTTATTAAACCCTACATTTCCGACGAGGGCAAAAAGCGGAATATGGCCAATAACATCTACTTTACTAAGAAGATGCTCGATGGCAACAAAATTGTTTACGGCATAAAAACGGCTAAACGTAAAAATACGTTCCGCGACGAGGTGGTGAAATTTGCCAATAACATTGATGCCGACCTGATACTTATTATGGCCGACAAATTCGACACGTACGCCAAAGACAATAAGGACAAATCGAATATACCTTTTATGTGTATCACCCCAAGGGTACGCAAGTTACAAGGGTTTTATTAGTTGCTAACAATTCCTCTACACAAAAAAAATCTGCATACCCCACAACACTGAGGTATGCATCTTTTTTAAAAAAGAGTATGCTCATGAAGCGAAAGTTCAATCTTCAGCAAAAAATTATCCTAATAGTAGTTGGGGTTACTGCTATAATTTACGCAGTGGCCATTGGATATATCAGTGCTAGTGCTCGCAAAGCCGCAGTCAACGACGCAGTATCAGTTACCCTGGCTACAGCGCAAAAACATGCATCTGACATAAAAGCCCTTCTTGAAAAGGATTTGGCCACAACGCGCACATTGGCCAGCACCATAATGTCGTACTCATTGATGCCCGAACAGCAATGGAAAGAGGTTTTCCCTGAAATATATCGCGAAACTATGGAAGCCAACCCTCATCTACTTTCTGTTTGGGATAGTTGGGAACTTAAACATATAGACACAAGCTACACCAAAGATTATGGCCGATTCAAGATAGAACTGTGGCGCGATGGGGGCGAAATAAAAAGCAGAACGTACCTTGCTAGCTTAACAGGTGATAGCCCAAGCTATGCCAAAATCAAGAATAACCCGTACGAGCGTATTGAAAACCCCTACTTCTCAAATTTTACAGGCAACGAGAAAGATAATATGCTAATGACAAGCCTTGTGGTACCCCTTACCAAAGCAGGCGATTTTATAGGAGTTGTGGGGCTCGATATTGCTCTCGAGAGCCTTTACAATATGGTTCTTCAAGTCAGGCCATTTAAAGGCAGTTACGCATTCTTACTTTCTAACGATTTAAAATTTGTTGCCCACCCAAATGCCGATAAGCTAGGCGCTAATGCTATGGAAGATTACGAAACGCTCTTTACCAATTACACTATCGACAAAAACATAGCCAATGGCAAAGAGGTTGTAATACAAGCAAAAGATGAAAATGGGGTTTCATCCTTCTTTGTTTTTACGCCCATTACAATAGGAAAAACTTCAAGCCCTTGGTCGCTTGCGGTGGTTGTTCCAAAATCTACCATACTTGCCAGTGCAAATAAGAACTTTTTTATCTCCCTTGCAGTAGGTATTCTTGGGTTGCTAATTCTGGGCACTGTCATCATTTACTTTTCAAGGTCAATCACCAATCCCATTAGAGACATCACAGCAATGCTTAAACGGTTAGCTAAAGGAAATGTATCGGAAGATATGAAACTGACCGCCAGCACTAACGATGAGATTGGGCAAATGACTGAAGCGCTTAACACCACCATTGAATCGCTTAATCACAAGGTAGATTTTGCCACACACATTGGAAAGGGAAATCTTAACGCCAGTTTTACTACCCTAACTCATGAAGATGCCCTTGGCAAGGCTCTACTAGATATGAGAGACAACTTAAAGAAAGCCGAAGAAGAAAACGCAAAAAGACAAATTGAAGATGAGCAACGCAGGTGGGCAAACGAAGGGCTAGCCAAATTTGGGGAAATTCTTCGACAGAATAACGACAACCTGGAGGTACTTTCCAAATCAATAATTAGCGAGTTGGTAAACACCTTAAACGCAAATCAGGGCGGACTATTTCTGCTTAACGAGGACGACCCAAAGGATATTCACTTCGAACTAGCTGCTGCCTACGCATATAACAGGATTAAGCATAAGCAAAAAAAAGTGCTACCTGGCGAAGGGCTAATTGGTGCCTGCGCCATTGAAAAAAAATCGGTGCTGCTTACCGAAATACCTAATGGTTATATCGAAATAACATCGGGCCTTGGGGAAAGTAACCCATCGTCACTGGCCATTATCCCTCTACTTATTGACGAAAAAGTACTTGGTGTTATTGAGATTGCCTCGTTTAATGAGTTTGTCCCCCACCAAATAGAGTTTCTTGAGAAAGTGGCTCAAAGCATAGCCTCAACCATTACATCGGTTAAGGTAAATATTCGCACATCGGAGCTACTAACCAAAACCCAACAACAAGCCGAAGAGATGTTGGCTCAAGAAGAGGAGATGCGCCAAAACATGGAAGAGCTGCAAGCAACCCAAGAAGAATCGACCCGAAGAACCAACGAAATGCAAAGTTTTCTTGAGGCCCTTAACCTATCGAGCTTAGTTGTGGAATACGACTCACAAGGTTACATAACCTCAATTAACGACGCATACCTTGAGCTGCTAAATCTCTCGCGCGATCAGGTAGTGGGCACCCACCATACCGACAGGATGGAGTTCTCTCCTGAGAAAAAAATTGAGTACGATTCGTTCTGGGATAATCTGCGCAAAGGGTTGGCTCAAAAACAGGTTAACAAGTTTATTGTCGAGGGCAAAACCTTTACTCTCCAAGAAACTTACACACCAATAAAAGACGATAAAGGCGAGGTTTACAAAGTGCTTAAAATTGCAAACAACATTACCAACCTTGTGCAAAAATAACCAATACTGAAAACAAAGAAGCTTTGCATAATACACACGCTATGGACTGGGGCAAGCTACTATGCCCAAGACGATTTGGATGGAAAGAGGGAAGCACTCAACAACAAGAAACACGGTCGCACTTTCAGCGCGATTACGATCGTATAGTATTTAGCTCGGCCTTTAGGCGATTACAAAACAAAACCCAAGTATTTCCTTTACCCGGTAGCGTTTTTGTTCACAACCGGCTAACCCACAGCCTCGAAGTGGCTAGCGTTGGCCGGAGCCTTGGAAACAATATTGTTCCATTTATTAAAGAAAACTCTTCAGCAGATATAGCTGAGCTGATAGATCAAATACCAACCATCGTTTCAACGGCATGCCTTGCACACGATTTGGGAAATCCCCCATTTGGACACAGCGGCGAAGACGCAATTCGAAACTACTTTTTAACCCATTCGCACCTATACAAACACTTACTTACCCCTGGAGAGTGGAATGATTTAATACGATTTGAGGGCAACGCCAATGCGCTAAGGTTACTTACTCAAAAAATGGAGGGCAAACGCGAGGGTGGATTCCGAATAAGCTACCCGGCTTTGGCATCCATTGTAAAATATCCTTGGGAATCGACCCAAACAGAAAGTAAAAAGTTTGGGTTTTTCCAAACCGAAAAGGAGTGGTATAGCCAAATTGCTAGCGAAATGGATATCCCAACCCAAAACACCAGCCCATTAAGCTACGCACGCCATCCACTAGTTTATCTGGTTGAAGCTGCCGACGACATCTGCTATCAGCTAATGGATTTAGATGATGCGCATAAGTTAGGCATCATTTCAACCAACGAGGTTAAAAGTCTATTCATGGCATTTTTTAACCCTTTGGCTGATAAAGCGTGGATAAAAAGCATTAACCAAACGCTAAAAGATGTTATCGATAAAAACGAGCAAGTTGCATTTCTGCGTTCCATGGCAATAGGTAAGCTAACCAAAGAATGTTCGCAAGCATTTATTAATAGCTACAACGATATAATGAATGGGAAAACCACAGTTCCGCTCATTAAGCAGCTAGGAAGTACAGATGAATTGGCGCTTAAATCAATTCAAAAAGTATCTGTTGATAAAGTTTATAACCACAAAACAGTTATTGAAATTGAACTAGCAGGTTACAAAATATTAAGCACTTTGCTTAACAAAATTTGCCCTGCTCTGCTTAACCCCACCGATACATATAATCGAAAAATAATCAGACTTATACCTCGGCAATACCTTACAACCAAGGTAAGCCCTTACGAAAGCTTAATGGCAGCCTCCGATTTTGTTTCGGGGATGACTGACGTGTATGCCCTTGAAATGTACCAAACATTTGAGGGCATCTCAATCCCAGGCATTAATCGCTAGCCAAACTAGCACCTAAACACATTATAATTAGAACTATTTAACAATTTATGGCCTTGAAAGGCTGTTAATTCAAAATCTTTTTTTCCATATCTTTGTACAAACAACAAACCCTAAAAAATGCCCATAATCCCATCGTTAGTAAACTGGTTTATGTCTAGTCGGTTAAAAAAGATAGACCAGTTTAAACACTTCCCAGGCCAAACTCAGGAAAAAGAATTACTAAGCCTAATTACAAAAGCAGAAAACACAAAGTTTGGGAAAGACCATGGTTTTAACCAAATAAAATCGGTAGAGCAATTTCAACAGAAAGTACCCATTGTTGACTACGAAGGCGTTAAGGCCTACATTGAACTCCTTAGAAAAGGTGAGACAAATGTAATTTGGCCCGGCCGAATAAAATGGTTTGCCAAGTCGTCGGGGACCACCAGCGACAAGAGCAAATTTATACCCGTTAGCAACCAATCGCTTTCGCATTGTCATTTTCAAGGACCAAGAGATTTGCTTGCTATGTACACAAGCCTTTACCCAAAAACTAAGGTTTTTAAGGGCAAAAGCCTTACCCTTGGAGGTAGCCATCAGGTAGATAATTTCAATAGCCAATCGTTATATGGTGACCTCTCGGCAATACTTATTCAGAATATTCCTTGGTACGGAGAGTTCATAAGAACTCCCAGTAAAAAGGTGGCTCTTATCCCTGAGTGGGAGATAAAACTGGAAAAGTTAACCAAACAGGTTATTAACGAAAATGTTACGAATTTTGCTGGGGTTCCATCATGGAATCTGGTAATGATAAAACACATACTAGATGTTACGGGTAAAAATAATCTTTTAGAGGTATGGCCTAACCTTGAGCTATTCTCGCATGGTGGGGTAAGCTTTACTCCCTATCGCGAGCAGTATAAAAAAATTATCCCCTCGCCCAGCATGCACTACATGGAAACATACAATGCAAGCGAAGGCTTTTTTGCCATTCAGGACGATCCCAAAACCAGCGATATGCTGCTTATGCTCGACTATGGCGTGTTTTACGAATTTGTTCCACTAGAGGAGCTAGAGGCCGAAAACCCTAAAGCCCTTACCATAGAAGAGGTTGAAATCAATAAAAATTATGCGCTAATTATTACAACCAACTCGGGTCTGTGGCGTTATATGATTGGCGATACCGTGATGTTCACATCAACTTATCCGCACAAAATTATTATTACCGGACGAACCAAGCACTTTATCAACGCCTTTGGCGAAGAAGTGATTGTAGATAATGCGGAAAAAGCCCTGAAAGCAGCTTGTGAAAAAACAGACGCACTAATTCAGGACTACACCGCTGCACCTATATACATGGGCGACGATGCCAAAGGTGCACACGAATGGCTAATTGAATTTGTAAAAGAGCCTAACGACCTAAATCTGTTTACTACTACGTTGGACCAAACCTTATGCTCCATCAACTCCGACTACGAAGCCAAACGCTACAAAGGCATAACCCTTTCCGAACCGGTGGTAAAATCTATGGCAAAAGGCACTTTCTTTAGCTGGATGAAAGAACGAGGTAAAGTTGGTGGGCAAAACAAAGTGCCTCGCCTATCGAACACCCGCGAGTACGTTGATTCATTGCTAAATTTGAAATAAAACTGAAAAATGCTCCTTGTAAGGGCAATACTAGCTCTAACTATTTGCTTTTCAAATTCAGATGTTGTTTCTCAGCATTTGCAAAGTAACGTATGGGTTATTGATAACAATGCAGCTATCAAACTTGATGGTAAGGGCAAGATAACAGCTAGGTACACTAACAATTTTCTGGGCAATCCAACCGCTATTGACTACTCCGATCCATTTCGTACAATTGTTTTTTATCGAGCACACCAGCAAATTGTAATGCTCAATAACGATGGGGTAGCAATAGGTCAACCCATATCGCTCATGAATTTTGGCTTAGGCCAAATTTGGCTTGCTTGCCGTTCCTCGCGCGGAGGAGTATGGCTTTACAGCTACAAGCAAAACCAGATTTTATTAACTAACCCACAGCTTACCCGAATTGAGCAAACCATATCGCTAGAAAATACAACCAACAGAAAAGAACCCGACACATTACTAGAGGTTGACGGCATTATTTACCTTGGCACCGCAAACCACATCATTGAACGGATAGATGCTTATGGAACAACCCTCGCTCCTATCAATGCAGCCTATGATTCTCGATTCTGGATTACGAATTCTTCCCTGTGGATTGAAAATAAATGCAGATTAGAAAAACGGTTAATCAGCAGTCCTAACCAAGTAGATGAAACGTATACCTTTCCTTGTAAAAACATACCACTAATTATAAGCAACAAACCTATGCATTTCAATGGGTTTAGCATTAGCACCTGCGAAAAAGTATACAAATAGATAGAAAACCCGATTTGTTTTTATATTTTTAAACCATTCAATATTTGTTTAAAAATCTTTACACAACTCAAAACTATGCACATAGCAGTAGCAGGCAATATTGGCTCAGGCAAAACAACCCTTACCCGATTACTATCGAAGCACTATAACTGGAAAGCGCAGTACGAGGATGTTGACGACAACCCATATCTGAACGATTTTTATGAGGATATGCAGCGCTGGAGTTTTAACCTTCAGATATATTTCTTGAACAGCAGATTTAACCAAATAGTTGAGATTAGGCGCAAGGGCGAACAGGTAATTCAAGACAGAACCATATACGAGGATGCATACATTTTTGCCCCCAACCTGCACTCCATGGGGCTAATGTCTACTCGCGATTTTAACAATTACAGCAGCCTTTTCGACCTTATGTGCTCGCTTATTCAACCCCCCGACCTGCTAATTTACCTGCGCGCTACAGTCCCCACGCTGGTTAGTCAAATTCAGAAAAGGGGACGCGATTACGAAAAAAGTATCCGTATCGATTATCTGCAGCGGCTAAACGAGCGCTACGAGGCCTGGATTGGTGGATACAACCTGGGCAACCTGCTTATTGTGGAGGTTGACAACCTGAACTTTTCCGAAAAACCTGCCGATCTTCGCTCAATTATCAATAAAATTGATGCTCAAATACACGGCCTATTTTAAAAAATATTGCCATCGGCAAAACTTGAGAGGGGTGAGGTAATCACCCCTCTTTTTATAGTAATTAGGGGCATTCTAATTTTTTACAAAATTTAAAACTGCTATTACCCTAAAAACTACTATTTTTGATGATTTTAAGGGCAACTTTGAAAACCATATAGCATATGAAATCAATACTAAAAAGTTCAATACCACATGCAGTGGCCATAATTTTATTTTTTGCCGCAACAAGCATCTATTTTTTTCCATTGCTACAAGGCAAAGGTATTGCACAGCATGACATACAGCAATTTCAAGGATCGGCACAGGAAATAATGGAGCATCGCGAGCAATTTGGCGAGGAACCCCTTTGGACCAACTCAATGTTCGGAGGTATGCCTGCTTACCTTATATCAACAAAATACAAGGGTAACCTGCTCTCTTTTGTCGATAAAACGATGCAGCTAACTAAGCACCCCGGAAGCTTTATATTTATTGCGCTGGTTGGATTCTATATCCTACTGCTTACGCTGGGTGTTAATCCGTGGCTTAGCATTGTGGGGGCATTTGCCTATGCATTTTCATCGTACTTTTTCATAATTATCGAGGCAGGGCATAACGCCAAAATGCACGCCATTGCCTACGTTGCGCCAATGCTAGCGGGGGTATTTATGGCCTTTAAAAAGAAATATTTGGGCGGATTTGCCCTATTTGCCCTATTTTTTGGCCTAAACCTTAGGGCAGGGCATGTTCAAATAACCTACTACTCGGCATTTATTGTTGCTGCCATTGGCATAGCTTATCTTATTGATGCTATTAAGGCAAAGGATTACACACCCTTTGCTAAAGCTGCAGGTGTGCTGGTTGTGGCTGCTTTGCTTGCCGTTGGTGCCAACTTTTCGCGGCTGTACTTTACCTACGAGTCGGGTAAGTATTCCATTCGCGGGGCATCGGAACTAACTACAAACCAGAGCGACCGAACCTCGGGTCTCGACAAGGAGTACGCCACAGCCTGGAGCTACGGCGTTGGCGAAACGCTAAACCTGCTAATACCAAACCTTATGGGGGGAGCTTCGGGGGCCGACTTTGGAACCGACTCGCACACATACAAATTCCTATTAGACAACCGGGTTCCCCAACGACAGGCTCGCGAAATTGTGAAACAGCTGCCAGCCTACTGGGGACCTCAACCTATGACATCGGGGCCGGTTTACATTGGCGCCATTGTAATTTTCCTTTTTGTGCTGGGGCTATTTTTGCTAAAAGGCAACTTGAAGTGGGCTTTGCTGGGGGTAACTGCGCTAGGCATTATGTTGGCTTGGGGCAAAAACTTTATGCCATTAACAGACTTTTTTCTTCACTACTTCCCAGGTTACAACAAGTTCCGAACAGTATCGATGATATTGTATATTGCCGAGGTTACCATACCGCTTATAGCAATACTTGGGCTAAAGGAGATTTTTCAAGGAAACATATCAAAAGAGAAATTCATTAAGGGTTTAAAATGGGCCGCTGGTATTACCGGAGGCATTTGCGTATTCTTCCTGCTTATGGGCAGTTCCATTTTTACCTTCGAGGCAGATATTGACCAGCAATACATAGCCTCGGGCTACCCAGCCGAGATGTTCGACGCCATTAGGCTCGACCGTCAGGCAATGATGCGTGCCGATGCTTTTCGCTCCCTAGCGTTTATTATTCTTGGCGCAGGCGTTCTGCTGGCATTTAAGCTTAAAAAGCTAAAAATTTACCCCGCATTGGCAATACTAGGCGTACTAATTATTGCCGATATGTGGCCAGTTAATCGCCGCTACCTAAACTCCGACAATTTTGTGCCACAATCGCACGTAAAAACCCCATTTACACCTAGCCCGGCCGACAAGCAAATATTAGCCGATAACACGCTACATTTTAGGGTTTTCAATCGCACCGTAAGCACTTTTAACGATGCCAGCACATCGTACTTTCATAAATCAATTGGGGGTTATCACGGAGCAAAACTCAGGAGATATCAGGAGCTAATAGATTATCACATAACGCAAGGAAATATGGCAGTTATCAATATGCTTAACACACGCTATGTTATTAGCCCCACAGAGCAAGGCCCAAAAGCACAGCTTAACCCTGGTGCGCTAGGCAATGCATGGTTTGTTGAGGAAATAAAAATAGTTGATAATGCCGACCAAGAAATTGCAGCCCTTAACGATTTTAATCCGCAAACAGTTGCAATAGTTAACCAACGATATGCTCAGAATTTAAAAGGCTACAGCGCAACGCTAACCGATAATGAACATATTGAACTAACCGAATACCGAGCCAACAAGCTAACCTACAAATACAATCTGGAAAACGATAAGCTTGCCGTTTTCTCAGAAATTTTTTACCCCGTGGGTTGGCATGCCACCGTTGATGGTAAGCCAATTGACCACATTAGGGTTAACTATGTACTTAGGGGTGCAATGCTACCCAAAGGCAATCACGAGGTAACTTTTGAGTATAAGCCCAAAATGTATAAAGCTGGGTATGCCATTGATCTTACCATGTCGTTGATAATAATTTTATCAACCCTAGGCTGGATAGGATTTAGCATATTCACCACAACCAAAACAAAAAATTAGGTTACCTATATTTGCATCATATTTCGATAGTTAAGCTAACTTTGCAGCAACTATGAAGGGAGAAAAACGAAGTACAAAATGGCGATTGAGAAGTTCATACCTCTCATCAATAATAAGCAATGCCCTGGTTCTCTTTATGCTAGGCATACTTATGCTACTGCTTTTTAATGCCCAAAAGTTATCGAACTACGTAAAGGAGAACATTGGCTTTTCGGTAATTTTGCACGATAACGTTAGGGAGGTAGATGCCAATTTCCTGCGCAAAACCCTCGATGCATCGCCCTATGTTAGAATTACAGAATACATATCGAAAGAGGATGCAGCCAAGGAGCTGCAAGCTGAACTGGGCGAAGATTTTATAGGTTTTTTAGGTTACAACCCACTTTCTGCCTCAATAGAGGTAAGGCTAAAAGCAGAATATGCCAATCCCGACAGCATTAGAATCATTGAAGATGAACTACTAACCCATCGACCCGTAAAGGAAGTTTTTTACCAAAAATCGCTTGTTACACTAATAAACGAGAACGTACAAAAAATTGGCGCCATAATTCTAATTTTTAGCGGTCTCATGCTGTTTGTAGCCATTGTGCTAATTAATAATACCATTAGGCTTTCAGTTTACTCTAAGCGATTTATAATTAACACCATGAAACTTGTAGGAGCAACCTGGGGATTTATCCGCAAACCATTTCTTGCGCGTGGTATGCTTCACGGACTATATGCATCGTTGCTGGCACTTGCCATGCTAAGCGGTGTAATTTACCTAATTCAAAACGAGTTTTACGAGGTGATAAACTTTGGTCAGGTTGAGCTAATGCTGGCCATTGCAGGTTTAATAATCCTTTCGGGTGTTATTATCAACCTAATTTCCACATCGATGGCGGTTGGTAAGTACCTTAGGCTAAAAGCCGATGAACTATACTTTTAAAAACATAACACATCAACATATGTCAAAAAAGCAAATTAAACAGCAAGATAAAGAGGCTACTGAGCTATTCCCACTGGGTAAAGAGAACTACAAACTAATGCTAATTGGATTAGCCATTATTTTGGTTGGTTTTATACTTATGATTGGCGGAGGATCTGACGACCCCACCGTATTTAACGAGGAGATTTTCAGCTTTAGACGAATCACACTTGCCCCAATCATGGTGCTTTTTGGTTTTCTTTTTCAGATATACGCCATTATGAAAAAGCCCAAAGCGAAAGAGTAATTCCCTTCAAATTTTATTTCTATGGATTTAATTCAAGCCCTAATCCTTGGCATTATTCAAGGGTTAACAGAGTTTTTGCCCGTAAGCAGTTCTGGTCATCTAGAGATTGGAAAAGTACTTCTGGGTGTTGAGGTTAAAGAGAGCCTTAGCTTTTCAATTGCTGTTCACGGAGCCACTGTGCTTAGCACTATTGTTGTTTTTTGGAAAGACATTGTTACCCTGGTCAAAGGGTTACTTAAGTTCAAATGGAACGAGGAAACACGCTTTATTGCCCTACTTGTTATATCGATGATACCCGTTGGTTTGGTAGGCGTATTCTTTCAGGATAAAGTGGAGAGCCTTTTTAATGGCAACATACTACTTGTTGGCCTTATGCTTATTGTTACAGCCATTTTGCTAACCCTATCGATGGTAATAAAACACAAGCACGAACGCGATATTACCTTTGGCGATGCCCTGCTAATTGGCATTGCACAAGCCCTGGCCGTTATACCTGGAATTTCGCGCTCAGGCGCTACCATAGCCACAGGGCTAATGCTTGGCAAGCGCCGCGCCGACGTGGCTCGTTTCTCTTTTCTTATGGTGCTTATTCCAATACTTGGCGCAAACTTCCTCGATATTATCTCGGGCGATTTCTCATCGGAGCAAGGCGTGGGCATTTGGGCGTTGGTTGTTGGATTTATTGCCGCCTTTGCCGTTGGTCTTGTTGCCTGCAAAGTAATGATATCGCTTGTTAAGCAAAAAAGGCTTATTTGGTTTGCGCTATACTGTGCCGTAGTGGGAGCCATTGCCATAGGTACTTACATCTTATAAACTAATAACTAAATGAGGTTTACCTTCGATAAAGAAACCGACTGGAGAGAGGGAGTTATACTGCTATTTGACAAGCCGCTGGAGTGGACCTCGTTTAATCTGGTAAGCAAGGTACGTTCATTGCTTTACCACCGTCTGGGTTACAAAAAGATAAAAGTAGGGCATGCAGGCACGCTCGATCCGCTTGCAACAGGGCTTATGGTTATTTGCGTTGGCAGAGCCACCAAGCAGGTACCAATGCTCCAGGATAAGGAAAAGGAGTACATAGCCACCTTTTTGCTGGGAGCAACAACGCCATCGTTCGACCTTGAAACGGAAATTGACCACGAATACCCAACCGAGCATATTACCCGTGAAAGCATAGATGAGATTGTAAAAAGTTTTATCGGGCCGCAAATGCAAGTACCACCTCTTTTCTCGGCAAAATCGGTAAACGGTGGCAGGGCATACAAACTGGCGCGCCGTGGAGTAGATATGCAGCTTGATCCATCGCCAGTTGTAATTTACAACTTTGAAGTTTTAAACTACCAACATCCCCGAATTACCCTAAAAGTTAAATGTAGCAAGGGGACATACATAAGAGCGCTAGCCCGCGATTTTGGTGAACGGCTCAATTCGGGAGCTCATTTGGTAGAGCTACGCCGCACAGCCATAGGCGATTTTAAAGTTGAGGATGCATTCAGCCTTGCTGATTTTGAAAAAAATATAGACGCTTTGTAACCAATTGAACATTGCTCCGTATAAGGTGCACAGTGCCCATTGGCGCGGGAAACAGTTCGATTTCCCTTATAATCAATCCAAAAACACATTATTTTTTCCACTACTACTTGAACCAAAATGCACTTTTAGTAGTTACCTTTGCAAACTCTATTAATAAATACTTTTTTCGATGAAGTTATCTCAGTACAAGTACAACCTTCCGCAAGATCTGATAGCAAAATTCCCAGCCGATAATAGAGATGAATCGCGCTTAATGGTGCTTAACAGAAAAACAAAAACTATTGAGCATAAAGTTTTTAAAGATATCATCAGTTATTTTGACGATGGCGACGTAATGGTCTTTAACAACACCAAGGTGTTTCCGGCTCGCCTTTATGGCAACAAAGAAAAAACTGGTGCCGAGATTGAAGTATTCTTGCTGAGAGAACTCAATAAAGAACAACGCCTGTGGGATGTGCTGGTTGACCCTGCCCGAAAAATTCGTATTGGCAACAAGTTATACTTTGGCGAAGACGATGTGCTAGTGGCTGAGGTTATAGATAATACCACAAGCAGGGGCAGAACCCTTCGATTCCTGTTCGATGGCTCTTACGAAGAGTTTAAGAGCACTCTCTACAGGCTAGGCGAAACGCCACTCCCCAAATTTATTCGCCGGGAGGTAACACCTGAGGACAAAGAGAGGTACCAAACCATTTATGCAAAGCATGAAGGGGCTGTTGCTGCACCAACTGCCGGCCTTCACTTTAGCCGTGAATTACTAAAGCGACTTGAGATTAAAGGAATTGACTTTGCTGAAATCACTCTGCATGTAGGGCTTGGCAATTTCCGAAGCGTGGACGTGGAAGACCTGACCAAGCACAAAATGGACTCGGAACAGATTAACATCCCTCTAGAGGCTGTAAAGACTGTAAATGATGCCAAAGATCAAAAGAATAAAATTTGTGCTGTTGGTACAACTGTGCTTCGTACGCTTGAGAGCTCTGTTTCAACCGATGGTTACCTAAAACCATTCGCTGGGTGGACCAACAAATTTATTTTTCCACCTTACGACTTTAGCGTACCCGATGCCATGGTAACAAACTTTCACTTACCGCTATCAACCCTACTAATGATGGTTTCGGCTTTTGCGGGCTACGACTTTTTATTTGAGGCTTATAAGGTTGCCATTGAAGAGAAATACAGATTTGGAACCTACGGCGATGCCATGTTGATAATATAACAGTTAACAACCCATAAACAAAAAGCTTGCCTTTGTAGCAAGCTTTTTTTGTTTAACCCAGATTAGTCATTAGAAGTTTTGCGAACTAATGGCTTAGCTGGGTTTAACC
>CAZTFJ010000003.1:0-2470 GCA_964612255.1 uncultured Rikenellaceae bacterium
TATTGTTTATAATCCTTGGGCAGGGGGGGTGATTGAGTGATTGAGTGATTGGGTGATTGATTGGGTGATTGATTGATTGAGAAGAAAGGAGTGCCTGACAACTACTAGACCTGCCATCCCTGCCTGTCAGCCGACAGGGTCCGAAGGTCCCTACCAAGGGTAGGTAAAATGGCAGCATCGGGTTTAATTGATTGACCTGTCTAACTGACTTCGGCAGGCTGATTGATTGAGTGACCTTCCTTCGGTAGGCTGGTTGATTGATTGATTGGTTGATTGGTTGATTGGTTGGTTGGTTGATTAATTTGATGTGCAAAGACTACTAGAAATACCGATTACCCAACTAACAACCAAACCTGTTGATTAATACTTTGCTTAAAGGTTGCGGATTTGTTGCCTTGATTGTTCTGTATTATTTGCTATTTTTGCACCTCTATAAAATTTGTTTAAAATGGTATCGCTCAGTCAGGTAACAGTTTCGTTTGGTGGATTTGATCTTTTTAAGGATATAAGTTTTTTGGTTAGCCCTAAAGAACGGGTTGGATTAGTTGGCAAGAATGGTGCAGGTAAAACCACGCTGCTAAAACTGCTAGTTGGGCAAATGCTCCCAACTAGTGGTGTTGTTAGCATTCCTCGCGAAATAACAGTTGGTTACCTTCCTCAACAAATGGATGTTGCCAACACCCGCAGCGTGCTCGACGAAACAATGACGGCCTTTAGCGATACGTTGAAGTTGGAAAAGGATATCAACAAAATATCAAAAGAGCTTGAACAGCGCACCGATTACGAGTCGGACGAGTACGCCAAGCTTATTAATCAACTTACAGAAAAAAGCGAGCGCTTTAACCTGCTGGGCGGCGAAAGCCTTGATGCACAAGCTGAGGTTACGCTGCAAGGGCTTGGGTTTAAACGTACCGATTTCTCTCGCCCAACCAAGGAATTTAGCGGTGGATGGCGAATGCGTATTGAGCTGGCCAAAATACTACTCCGCAAACCCGATGTGCTTCTGCTCGATGAGCCTACCAACCACCTCGACATTGAGTCGATACAATGGTTAGAGGATTACTTAAAAACATTCCCTGGAGCGTTGGTGCTCATATCGCACGACCGCGCATTTCTCGACAACGTTACAGAGCGCACTATTGAGCTATCGCTTGGCAGAGCCTACGATTACAGAGTTCCCTACTCAAAATACGTTGTGCTTCGTGAGGAACGTCGCGAGCAACAACTGGCTGCCTACAAAAATCAACAAAAACAGATTGAGGAAACCAAAGATTTTATTGAGCGTTTCCGATATAAAGCCACCAAGGCCAACCAGGTGCAATCGCGCGTAAAGATGCTGGAGAAAATGGACGTGATTGAGGTTGAGGATGAGGATAATACCGCAGTAAATATCCGTTTCCCCGAAGCGCCCCGCTCGGGCGATGTGGTTGTTAAGGTTGATGAGGTTAGCAAAACCTACGGCGACCATTTGGTTTTTGCCGATGCCAACTTTAGCGTAACACGCGGCGAAAAAGTAGCCTTTGTTGGTCGCAATGGCGAAGGAAAAACCACATTAAGTAAAATTATTATTGGAGAAATTGACTACAAAGGTCATGTAAAAATTGGCCACAACGTGAGCATAGGCTATTTTGCGCAAAATCAGGATGAGCTAATGAACCCATCGCACACAGTACTAGAAACAATTGATAGAGTTGCTGTTGGCGATGTTAGAACAAAAATTCGTGATATTCTCGGTGCCTTTCTTTTCCGAGGCGAGGATGTAGACAAAAAGGTAGCTGTGCTATCGGGCGGAGAGCGAAACCGCCTTGCCATGGTTAAGCTTATGCTACAACCCTACAATTTGCTTATACTCGATGAGCCCACCAACCATTTGGATATGCGCTCGAAAGACATTTTAAAAGATGCGCTTAACAAGTTTAATGGCACCGTAATAGTTGTATCGCACGACAGGGAATTCCTCAACGGTTTGGTATCGAAGGTTTACGAGTTCCGCGATGGTAAAGTAAACGAGCATCTGGGTGGTATTTACGACTTTTTGGCCAAGCGTAAACTCGAGAACCTTAAAGAGTTAGAAACCCGTAAGCAGGAGAAAAAGGAACAGAACGAAAGTGGCGACTCGGACAGGAAGCAGGAGTGGCTTAATAGAAAAGAGCAGGAAAAGGTTATACGTAAAGTAAAATCGCAAATAGATAAAGTGGAAGCTGAGATTGAAGCGCTTGAAAATAAAATTGCTAAATGCGATGCCGCTCTTAGCAACCCCGACCAAAGCGGAATAACAATTGACGACCAATATTTTAAAGATTACGAAGAGCTAAAAACTAAACTCAACACCACCATGCATCGCTGGGAACAGCTGCAATACGAATTGGAGGTTTTGGGAGTTGAGGAGTAATCCGCCAGTGGGCCGACTCAGCAGGCAGGATTGGACAATTGAACCTCACAACCAACAACCGATCTCGTCATCGTGGCA
>CAZTFJ010000003.1:2570-5007 GCA_964612255.1 uncultured Rikenellaceae bacterium
CAAACAACTGACAACACATATCATGACAGGCAAACTACTAATATTCTCCGCCCCATCGGGCTCTGGCAAAACAACCATTGTGCGAAACCTATTGCAAAAAATGAACAACTTAGAGTTCTCGGTATCGGCTTGCAGCCGTCCGAAACGTGAGGGTGAAGTGCATGGACACGATTACTATTTTCTTTCACCAGAGGATTTTAAAGCAAAAATTGACAACAATGAATTTGTAGAGTGGGAAGAGGTATACACAGGTTCATACTACGGCACGCTTAAATCGGAAATTGAGCGCATTTGGGCAAAGGGCAACCACGTGGTTTTTGATGTTGACGTGGTAGGCGGATTAAACCTTAAAAAACAGTTTGGCAATAGCGCTTTGGCAATTTTTATTATGCCACCATCGGTTGATGAGCTACGCAAAAGGCTTGAGCTACGCGGAACCGAAACGCCCGAAAGCCTTGCCAAACGCGTTGGTAAATCGGTTGAAGAGATGACCTATGCCAACCAGTTCGATACCATTGTAGTGAACGATAATCTTGAAACTGCGATTGAGCAAACATTCCAACTTGTTAGTAAATTTACAAAAGATTAACTCTATTGTTATCGTCATAATCATATTATACATATCCTGCCAGAACATATACGAATTAAAAACCGTTAGCACCAACATACAAGTTTTCAACAGGATTTTGGCAACAACTGAATTATTACTATAGATAGAATAATATATGCAAACAGGATTATTTTTCGGGTCGTTTAACCCCATTCACAATGGGCATTTGGCCATTGCTGGCTACATGCTTGAGTACACCAACCTAAATGAGGTGTGGTTTGTGGTAAGCCCTCACAACCCGCTAAAAGAGAGCCACGAACTTGCTGCCGACACCCACCGCTTGGCAATGGTTAAGCTGGCAGTAGAAGATTTTGAACCCCAAATTTCGGTTTGCGATATTGAAATGAGTATGCCCCGCCCCTCCTACACCATTGATACGCTAAATGCCCTAGGCAGCAAGTATCCACAGCGAAACTTTACCGTACTTATGGGTGCCGACTCGTTGGAAAGCATAAAAAAATGGAAAGACTACAACAACATAATAACCAACTATAAAATAATGGTTTACCCCCGCATTGGCTCTAATATCGATTTAAAAATTGCGAAAAATAATATTGATATAGTAAATGCACCCATAGTGGAACTAAGCTCAACATTTATACGCCAAACCATTGCTCAGGGCAGAAGGGCCGATTACTTTATGCCACCCAAGGCTTACCAATACCTTATGGAAAATAATATCTACTAGAAATTATACTCCAATAATTTTATACTTCGCACCCCTGCCTATGCTCCCCCTTATCACGATAGAAGAGTAGAGAAGAGAAGAGAAGAGAAGACAAACAATCCAGCTGGGGTGCAATATTTTTTTCGGAGAGAGAGGTAGGTATTGTAGGAGAGCGTGTTACATTTTTATGACCGAATGAAAACTCTGCCAGCACGACCGTTTAGACAGTCAAATCCCGAGCGGGAGAGAAATTACGAAGTACAGTATCTATCCACATTAGGTAAACCCCTTGTTACCCAATTGTTATTCTTCTAATAGCTTTTCAATTTGCACAATAAATTCAATAGAAAGAGGATATAATCTCAGTACTGTTTCTTCATCATAATCATAGAAATCGTTGTAATCGCCTTTATGTCTTTTTTCAAATAAGTCAGTGTAATGCTTAGCTAATTTTCTGTCAAACTTCTCTGATTTCACGAAAATTTGTCCAAATTTCTGTCGAACACCTGTGTGACTTGAGACTTCTATATTATGCTTCATCAACAATGCGCCAACGGCATAAAAACAAGCATAATACAATCTATTGATGGCAGTATTCCAAAACTTGTTTTCTATGTGGATTTTAACCTCATCAATGGTTTCTTTCGCCCGTTCAATACGATACCTAATATAGTCTTCAGGTTTATAATTTGTCATAACATCTGACCTTCTCTCATTACATTTCTATAAAATGGTGTAATGCTGTATTTTGTATTCCATTCATTCTCTGTGTATAGCATAGGACTAATTATTTCACCAGTTTCAAACTCCAAGTCGTATAAAGGATAAGTAATTTCTCTTTCCAAGTCAAGTGAAATTTCGTCCCTGTTTAAAAGTATTAATAAATCCCAGTCAGACTCACTTTTTGAATTACCTCTTGACCTAGAACCATATAAATAAATTTTTGCAGAAGGGTCTTTCTCTTTTACAATCTTCTTTATTTGGGCCAATATGTTCTTTTCATTATTTTCCATACCTCAAATGTAATGAAAATAGAAATATATCAATTTGAGATTCCCGTTTTTCTATTTCGGTAACTTCATAATCAACTTATCACCTATCGTTACTATGCCATCATACAAGTCCTCCGGAGCAAAACTTGAATTAACCGGGCATCAATT
>CAZTFJ010000003.1:5017-24628 GCA_964612255.1 uncultured Rikenellaceae bacterium
CACCGTGCGCAAGTTTTTTGTTTGTAGTGAGTCAAATGGTAAACTTTATCTGAATTTACAATGAAAATAAAATTTTTCCCCACCATTATGCTGCTAATATCGGCAAGCATATTGTTCTCTGCACCAATCTACGCACAAGGCCAAGGTCGTGGACAAGGAATGGCAAGCAGCATAACCGGCACCGTTTCGGGCAAGGTTATCGATAAAAGTGATCAAATACCAGTAGAATACGCCAATATTGCCATTTATAGGCTACGTGACTCGAGTTTGGTAACAGGCGGAATAACTAACAACAAAGGCGAATTTAGAATTGAAAAAGTACCCGGTGGTCGCCATTTTGCCGAGGTTAAGTTTATTGGCTACAACTCGTTTACCGTTGAATCGTTTGCTATTACCCCTAAAAATGTGGATGCAAACCTAGGCGAATTACAATTGGAACCGGCATCGGAGAATATGGAGGCCGTTGTGGTTACCGGACAGCGCAAAATGCTAACCCACAACCTGGACAAGAAAGTGTTTAGCGTTGATAAAGATATTAACGCCGAGGGCGGGTCGGCTCTTGAAATTATGCAGAATATCCCATCGTTAGAGGTTGATATGGATGGCAACCTAAGCCTTAGAGGAAGTCAAAACGTAACCATTTTAGTTGATGGAAAGCCATCGACCTATACCAGTATCGACGAAATTCCTGCATCAATAATAGAAACAGTTGAGGTTATTACCAATCCATCGGCACGCTACGACCCCGATGGGCTATCGGGAATTGTTAACATTGTGCTAAAGAAAAAACGCGACCCCGGTTACCACGGAATGGTTACGCTAAATGCAGGCACAGGCGATAAGTACAACGGTTCGCTAAACCTAAACTACCGAGAGGATAAGGTGAACATATTTACCAATATTAGCTACAGGCAGCACCAAATGAACGGTGTTACGCTATCGGACAGAATTACCACCCTTAACACTGGAGAATCTACATTGCTACAAAATCAAGATTTTACAAGGCAAGGTAAGTTTATCAACGTAAAAGGTGGTATCGATTACTACATAAATAGCAGCAACACGCTAACCCTATCGGGCGGTTTAAATACCCGCAATTTTGGGATGTGGGATGTTACCCAAACCGATTACAGCACTCCAATACAACTCTCGAACCAATACTTTAGGCAAAACGACGGCTTTAGCAATGGCAATGCCTACAATGCTAGCCTTAACTACAAGCTAAACGGCAAGCAGAAAGGTCAGGAGCTTACCGCCGATGTATTCTTCTTCTCAATGATGGGAAATAACGGATCGGATATGACCCAATGGTGGGAACAGGACATTTACGAAACGCTATACGAGCAAACCCAAACCAATTTTATTGGCAATAACCTTACGCTACAAACCGACTTTGTACAACCTGTTGGCAACGGGGGACGCCTGGAAGCCGGACTAAAAGCAATGCTCAGATCGCAGGATAACGACTACATTTTTTTGAACAAAACAGATAACACTTGGACAATAGACCCACTGCGTAGCAACAATTTTATATACAGCGAGCAGCAATACTCGGCCTACGCAATTTACTCGAACACCTTTGCCAATGGCAAATTTAGCTACCAGGGTGGGCTTAGGGTTGAGCAAGCCTTTACCGATGCCCAGCAGCTGGCAACCAACGACGAGCCAATTAAGCGCAATTTTTTAAACTACTTCCCCAGCGCGCACATAAAGTGGGATATCGACGAAAAAAACTCTACCCAATTTGCATACAGCCGCAGGGTAAGCCGTCCGCACACCCGCATGCTAAATCCTTTTATCGATTACAGCGACCCGCTAAACCTTAGCATGGGCAACCCTTGGCTTAACCCCGAGTTTACCAACAGCCTTGAGCTTAGCTACTACTTTAATCTA
This sequence comes from uncultured Rikenellaceae bacterium, assembly GCA_964612255.1. GTDB lineage: Bacteria > Bacteroidota > Bacteroidia > Bacteroidales > Tenuifilaceae > Perlabentimonas. The sequence goes on from CAZTFJ010000003.1 coordinate 6,911, forward strand.
CCCAAAACCAAGCTGAGCGTAACACCACCGACATAGTTTCGCGTTACGTTGAGGTTGATAACGATGGCGTGGCGTGGTCGACATATCAAAATATTGACGAGAGCAAAAGCCTTGGCTTAGAGGGTGTGGTAACCCAGACCATTGCCCCATGGTGGAAAGTAAACGCCAGCGCAAACTACTATAACATAAAACTTTATTCCGATTATTTAGATGAGCAATCGAGCCAAGGTAATAGCTGGTCAACCCGATTAACATCTACATGGAACATAGGTAAAAACGTAGAGCTACAGCTAAATGGCAACTATCGCTCACCATCGGTATCGGTAGGTGGCAGCATGCGCTTTTGGCAAACCGGAGGCGGACAAGGAAAAACCGAAGAGATGTACTGGATGGATCTTGGTATGCGTATTAACGTGCTTAAGAACAAGGGAACCATAACACTAAGGGTTAGCGACTTGCTAAACAGTATGGACTACCGGTCGATTACTTGGGGCGACAACTTTACCAGCAGCATAGAGCGCACCAGGGAGAGTAGAATAGTTTTTGTAGGATTTTCGTACAAGATAAACGAATACCGCGCCCGCCGCGATAGGCAACCCAACGTTGAGGAATCAAACATTGATATAGATTAGCATTAAAATCTTTTTATAAGAAAAACGTCGTTGCCCCTTTGTGGTAACGGCGTTTTTAGTAAATGCAATAGACCTTTACATCATAAACCAAACCATTAACTTTTTTAGGATTAAGACAATACATTAAGAAATTGTTTTGTAACTTTATTTAAGCTACATAGCCTTAACCAACTAAATAAAAAAGCCATGGAAAAAGAAATTTGTCCAAAATTTGCCAAATGTCCTCTATTTACCGGAGCATTGCTTAAAAAGTCAACCTCGGAGGAGGTTTACAAGAACCTTTACTGCAAAGCAGGCCGCGAAAAATGGACTACATGCAAACGATATCAAACCTCTGAACGGGTGGGTAAATGCTCCGACTGGATTCTACCCAACAGCACGCTAACTCTCGATCAGATAATTCAGAAGATGAAAGACAAGCATGAGATAAGCTAACGCTATAGAACGCTGAAGTTAGAAAATAGACACCAATTTCATAACCCCAATGCTAATAAGATAATGCTTTGGAGCAAGGTATTAAACTGCCTGGATTGATTGAATAAAGCGTTGCAGAATTGTATTAAACTGTGATGGTTACTCCAAAAAAGGAATATGTCCGGCATTTTGAACTTCACATAGACGAAAGAATAATACGTTTGATTATCTAATAATTACGAGATATGCTTTGCTAATTTGGGTGCCCCATTACACAAAGAAGAACAAGAAATATTGGATGATTGGCCCTGCCTTTGCCTGCCCGCCTGACCAAGGGATTAGGGCAGGCAGGCTGCCATCGTCCAAAGGTTATGGCAGCGTCAAGTCCTGTTTTGAGCACCACATATACACCCTAAATTTGTGAGTTAAACTCACCTACTTTTTTAGCTACCACCCAAAAAACCTGCCCGACTTAACGGAACACTAGCAGGCAGGCAGGGTAGCAAAAAAGGTCACCGCTGCCAGTACGGTCTCTCGAACTCTACGAGTGATCAGATCTGGCCTTCGGAGCGCAATCGCTTCGTTTCGGGTTGCATTTTAACCAGTATCTTACGGCTGGAGAGTGCGGCACTCAACCCATTCGGGCATATACCGCAGCGCTCCTCAAGACCCTACCCCGCCATCTGCTCACCTCTTGAGTTCTACAATCCCCCTCTGGATGCGGGCTCGTGACCCGAAGTTGTAACCTAAATGCCCAGAGGTATTGCGAAACGGCAGATGCTATGGAAAAAATGCTGGTCTAGTGAATCCTGCTAGTTAGGAAAAACAATATTGTTATTGATTTGGGTGATTCATTGCACAAAACAGGAAGTTATTGAATTTGATATTACCAGTCTTCGTTAAATTATTGCAGTAGAGCCACAAAAATTATCAACCTAAAAAAGCAACTGTTGCTGCGGCTCAATTGGTTTATAAAAATCCATTCTGCTTGCAATACCCTGTTTGCTAAGCTCATGGTTAAATACTTGGGATAATTTCTGATATTGTAACGACCAACATTCGTAATTCAATCCGAAGGTTTTATCGTACTTCGTTTTTAGCGAGGGAAATTCTGCATCGAGAGCTTTGTAAAAATAATCGCGCGAACCTGCACGTAGGGTTAGCCCAAACATGGGAATTATATACTTTGCCCCGGCATCGCTGGCCGACTTTATGATACCCTTGATATTTTCAGTGCTATCGTTTATAAAGGGCAGCAGGGGCATCAGGGTTACTCCGGTGTAAATACCATTTTTAGCCAGCTGCTCTATGGCCTTGTAGCGCTTAGATGTAGCAGGGGCATTGGGTTCCACCTTGCGCCCCAACTCATCGTTGTGGGTAGTTATGGTAAAACTAACGGCTGCGTAAACTTTAGCAATTTCCTGTATTATATCAATATCACGGATTACCAAATCGCCCTTGGTGATAATATGCACGGGGAAACGATTTGTTGCAATAACCTCTAGCGCTTTGCGGGTAATGCCAACGGTTTTCTCAATGGGCATATAGGGGTCGTTCATTGAGCCTGTGCCTATTGTGGCACGCTTTCGCCTTTTGGCTGCCAGCTCAGCATTAAGCAACTCTATGGCATTTTGCTTTACTCTAATTTGTGAGATATCGCCTACGCCATAGCACTGGCTACGGGTATCGCAATAAATGCAACCGTGCTGGCATCCTCGATATAAATTCATATTGTAGGTGATGCCAAAGTAGGAATCAGTATCCTTTAGCTTTGAAAGGATTGATTTGGCCTGAATATATTGAATTGCGCTGTTGCTGCTCATATTACGCATAGTACTAGCTTATCTGCCCAAAGCTAATTTTATCCTGAACCATCTGCTCAATTTGCTCCTTTAGGATATGATTCTTTGGGTTGGTAAGAGCAGCATCCTCGTCAATAATATCGGTTGCTACCTGCCTGGCAAACTGGATAATTTGGCCATCCTTGCTAAGTGATGCAATTTTTAGGTCGAAGGGTAAGCCGCTTTGCTGAGTACCATCGATATCGCCGGGGCCACGAATTTGCATATCCACCTCGGCAATCTCAAAACCATCGTTGCTGGCCACCATGGTTTGCATCCGCTTGCGCGACTCGTTGGTTAGCTTCACGCCCGACATGAGCACGCAGTAACTCTCGTCGGCACCACGCCCTACCCTGCCCCGCAGCTGGTGAAGCTGCGAAAGGCCAAACCGTTCGGCGCTCTCAATAACCATAACCGTGGCATTGGGTACATTCACACCCACTTCAATAACCGTGGTGGCTACCATAATATGCGCCTTGCCGCTGGCAAAAAGATCCATAGAGGCATCTTTTTCCTGAGGTTTCATTTTACCATGCACCACCACCGTAACGTATTGGGGTGGCGGAAAAGCACGCGAGATGCTGTTGTACCCATCCATTAAATCTTTATAGTCCATCTTTTCCGACTCGTTAATTAGAGGATACACCACGTACACCTGTCGGCCTTGCTTTATCTGCTCACGCATTAGTCCAAACACCAAATTTCGCTTAGTATCGGTGTAATGAATTGTTTTAATGGGTTTACGCCCCGGTGGCATCTCGTCGATTACGCTCACCTCCAAATCGCCATAAATAGTCATGGCCAATGTTCGGGGAATGGGCGTTGCGGTCATTACCAACACGTGGGGTGGTTTTATGTTTTTTTGCCAGAGTTTTGCCCTCTGCGCTACACCAAAGCGTTGCTGCTCGTCAATTACTACCAACCCAAGATTTTTGAATTGCACCACATCCTCAATAAGCGCATGGGTTCCAATTAGCAAGTTCATGGTTCCATCCTGTAGCTGAGCATGAAGGGTTGTTCGCAAGCTACGCTTGGTGCTTCCGGTAAGCAAACCCACATTCACATTGAGCCCGGTAAGCATACCCGAAATGGTTTCGTAATGCTGATTGGCCAAAATCTCGGTAGGTGCCATAATGCAAGCCTGAAAACCATTATCAACAGCAATAAGCATCGACATGAGGGCAACCAAGGTTTTTCCGCTACCCACATCGCCCTGTAAAAGCCGATTCATCTGCTTGCCCGAACCCATATCACGCCTAATCTCCTTAATAACTCGTTTTTGCGCACCGGTTAGGGCAAAGGGCAACTTATGGGCGTAAAAACTGTTAAACACATCGCCCACCACGCTAAAAACATTACCTTGAACCTTTAAGTACCTAGTACTCTTTTGATGTAAAAGATTTAGCTGCACATAGAACAGCTCCTCAAATTTTAGCCGAGCCTGAGCTTTTTTCAGCAACGATAATGAGGTTGGGAAATGGATATTCTGCATTGCCTCGGCAAGAGTCATTAGCTTAACCTGGTTAATTAGATATGCAGGCAGGGTTTCATACACAATATCCTTTACCAGCTCGTTAAGGGCTTGCTGAAACTTGAGTATGGTTTTAGTTGATATGTAGTTGCTTTTAAGCTTCTCGGTAGTGTTATAAACTGGCTGTAGCGATGGCCCAATGTTATCACTACCGGGTTTAAAATCCTCCACCTCGGGATGCGCAATATTGTAGCGGTTGCTAAACAAATTTGGCTTGCCAAAAACCACGTATGGCACATTGGGTTTTAGGCTTTTGGCAACCCACTTTAACCCCTTAAACCAAACCAGTTCCATAGTTCCAGTATCGTCGGCAAAAATGGCTGTTAACCGCTTTTTATTGCCAGCGCCAACCTCCTGAAAGCGGAGTATTTTCCCAACAACCTGGATGTATGGCAAATCTTCTGTAATCTCAGAAATCTTGAAAAACTTCGATCTATCGACATACCTAAAGGGGAAGTAGTACAACATATCCTTTAGGGTGTGGATATTGAGCTCCGATTTTAGCAACTCGGCCCGCTTGGGTCCAACCCCTGTCAGGTACATTATGTCTGTAGATAGATTAATTGCCATACGACAAAAATATAAAATGCAGAATAAAAACCGCAGAAAATGAAGTGGACCACCTAAAATATTTGGGAAGCTAAACTTTGCAAAAAAAATGGTGTAACAAAACAATAAAGCGGTACAATTATCGCTAAATTAGTATCATTGTTAAAAATTATTTGGGGTGATTGATCTCTCTCATCGACTAAATGTAGCAAAGGAATTTATCCTTTACAGATGTACTGCCAAACCCACCACTGGGCATGGCATTCACTCGCCTATGGTTTACGATTTTACCCGAACAGTGCTGGGAAATCACAATAACCTTGATACCCCCAATGAGGTGAATTGGTTCAGGGATTGGCATATGGACTCGCAAATAAGCCTTGCTCCCAGCGACTACGGTGCCGGTAGCCGCAACATGAAAAAATCGGAAAAGCTCGACATCCTCATTCGTAACTCATCGGTCTCGCCCAAAGCGGGTGCTATGCTTAACAGATTAGCCAAATGGGCCAATGCAAAGCATATTCTTGAGCTAGGCACATCGGTGGGCATAAGCACTATGTACCTTGCAAGCGCCAACCCAAACTCTACGGTTGTTACCCTTGAGGGCGATTGGCAACGGGTTGAGTTTGCTACCAACTCGTTCGACCTATTCAACTTTAAAAATATTAAACTAATTGAGGGCGATTTTGATCAAGGGCTAAAGCAGGCATTCGATATTTTGCCAACCCTCGATATCGTTTTTTTTGATGGCAACCATAAAGCCGAACCAACCCTACGGTATTTTAAGCAATGCTTAAAGCACATTAACGAAAACTCAATTTTTATTTTCGACGACATTCGTTGGAGCCATGAGATGTACAAAGCATGGAAAGTTGTATCGAAACATAAAAGCGTAAGCATAAGTATTGATCTTTTTCAGATGGGTATAGTTTTTTTTAGAAAAGGGATAATTAAACAACATTTTAAGATAAACTTTTAGTAGGTTTGCTTAGTCAAAGCACCATAATTATTAAACAATTTAGCAATGGATAAAAGAGTATTGATTGATATAGAAGATATTAAAAAGTACTACAAAGTAGGAACAGTTGTTGTAAAAGCGCTCGAAGGCGTTTCGCTTCAAATACGTGAGAACGAGTATGTAGCCATCATGGGGCCTTCGGGATCGGGCAAATCGACCCTAATGAATATTTTAGGATGTTTAGATACGCCTACCTCGGGAAGGTACGTTCTTAACGCAACCGATGTTAGCAAGCTTGAGGACGATAGGCTGGCCGAAATACGTAACAAGGAGATTGGCTTTGTTTTTCAAACATTTAACCTACTGCCCCGTTACTCTGCCCTAGAAAATGTTATGCTACCCCTAATTTATGCAGGTATTGGCAAACCCGACCGCTTAAAACTAGGTCAAGAAGCCCTTGCTAAAGTTAGCCTAACCGACAGAATGGAACACAAACCCAACGAGTTGTCTGGTGGTCAACGCCAAAGGGTTGCAGTAGCTCGGGCATTAGTTAACGATCCCTCAATTATTCTGGCCGATGAGCCTACTGGTAACCTCGATTCAAAAACATCGGTTGATATAATGAACCTTTTTGAGGATATTTACGATCAGGGCAACACCATAATAGTAGTAACCCACGAAGAGGACATAGCTCTGCATGCGCGCCGAATAATTAGGCTCAGGGATGGTAAAATTGAGTCGGACGAGATAAACCCAAACCCTACCATGAAACAACAAGTTGTGCTTAATGAGGAGGAGTAACGTAAATGGGTAGACTAATCAAGGTTATCTACTTACTAGCAGCTGTTGCGCTAATAAACATAGTGCAAAGCTGCGTTTTACTTTTTGGCGATTGCAACTGCGATGATACACCATTTTACTACTCGGCAAATAAGATTGAGATTACAAATCTCGATAATTCGGCGAGCTACCCTGTAGCATTAGAAGATAATGTTATGCATCGTTCAGCTGTTGCATTCACATTCATGCTGTACGACTCAACTCAAAACTATTTTGCCCAAACACCAGTAGAACTTAAGCCTCAAGGGCTGGGGATAAAAACAGCAACTGCCTGGTCATGCGATTGCTATCCATTGTACTTGCCTCAAGCAACCATTGAGAGTTTTAAAATTGTATCTCATACTGATGTGAACAGCACCATACCAGCGGGCAGCGATATTACTGAGTATTTTGTAGGTCAACCCCGGTTCGATTCATTTCTTGATATGTACTCTCCACTTAGCGATATTATAAATGCGCAGAACAGCACACCTAGCTACGATCCGCAGTTTCATTTCAACCTGTTCATGACCATTCCCATTGAGAGTAACACGGCACAGCTCTCTTTCCAAATTTTACTCAGCGATGGCAGGGAGCTTGGAGTTACAACTAATGAAATTGAACTAATCGACTAGTAAACATAGCCTACAATGCAAAAGATTAGATTTGCTTTTTTATTAATAATCATCATATCACCTCTTTTAAATAATGCGCAGAGCATAAAAACGAAACAGTTTGGGCTAAGCCTAGGCAACCAGGCTGCATACTGCGAAAAGATTCAAAACCCTAGCGATCTCAACTTTTTAAACTACTCCTATACCGATAACTTTACCGGCAACCTCCTCTATTTAACTCTAAATGCTTATTACGAGTTTACCAACAACATGCAGCTAAATATGGTTGTGGGAATGTACTCCGATTTGGCCCCAGTAAAATACAATTTTGCCTTTAGCTACTTGCCATACAATTTATTTGGAATTGGCGTTAGTTTTCTGGGTTACCCTCAGTATATCGATGATTATAACCAGTTTCACTGGGATAATGATACTGGCCTAATTGCCGATTTAGATGCCAACTATCGACAAGAGAAAGTTTACAACGCCGGACTTGCTGCAGGCCCCGAGTTTGCCTATAGCAACAGCTGGCTAGCCCTAAGCCTTCGCGCACATTTTGGGGTGCGTTGGGTTGAAAAATTTAACACCAGCATTGTGCAAAAACAGATAAATGGTAACTATAAACGGTTATACCAATACCATATTGGCCGAAACCCAAATCCATACTTACTTCCCGAGTTAGAAGTCCGGGTCAAGGTAATTACGCTGTCAAAATCATCGCTGGGCATAAAACTTAGGGCTGCTGCAGAACTCTCAAAGCGTACCCTAAACTATACACGTACAACCTACGAGTGGCTTTATACCAGTGGAGTTAGTGAAGAGATTACCTTCGGCTCACAAAAATACTCTACCTTCGAAACCGATTTGGGAATTTACTTCTCTTGGTAAACAATAAAAAAATAACCAAAATATTGGTAACAAATGAACAATTTAGGTCGTAGTGCATTACTACCAGTAAATGTTTAGCAAACAACTATGAAAATATACACAAAAACAGGCGACAAAGGTGCCACCTCTCTTATTGGAGGGAAAAGGGTAAAAAAGAATCATCCAAGGATTGATGCCTATGGCACTGTTGACGAGCTAATGGCTTTTGTTGCCCTACTTCGCGATCAGGAGGCTGTTGATATCTACTTTAAGAATGTGCTGGCCGAAGTGCTCGATAGATTAATGAGCTGTGCCTCTGTTTTGGCAGCCGATTGCACCGACTGTAAGGTGAAACTCCCAGTAATTACCGATAAAGACATTGATTATTTGGAGCAACAAATTGACGTAATGGACTCGGAGCTTGATCCTATAACATCGTTCGTACTTCCCGGCGGGCACCAAGCTGTTTCGCTTTGCCATGTGGCACGCACAATATGTCGGAGAGCCGAACGTTTAGCCATTAGCGTGGCAGAGGAGTCGCCATTGCCCGAAAATGTTATAAAGTATATCAACAGGCTAAGCGATTATTTTTTCACCTATTCACGGTTGTTAGCTAAAAATCTTAAAATTGAGCAAATAGTTTGGAAACCTAGGGTGTGATTAAGTTTTTTTTATATATTTGCATTTATAGCGTCAGACCTAAATATTTGTAAATCAACTAATTGTATTATTAATATGTATTGGACATTAGAACTTGCATCGAAACTCGAAGATGCTCCTTGGCCCGCCACAAAAGATGAACTCATAGACTTTGCTATGCGTTCGGGCGCACCGCTTGAGGTTATTGAAAACTTGCAGGAGTTAGAGGACGAGGGCGACATATACGAAAGCATTGAGGATATTTGGCCCGATTACCCTACCAAAGAAGATTTTTTCTTTAACGAAGACGAGTATTAATCTTTTGTAATTGGTGCCCGTTATCTTTTTTAGGGGTAATCCTCTCAAATGGGTCCAACCTTTTTAACTCAACTTTCCCTGCCAATTCGTTAAGCGATTGGGCAGGGTTTCTTTTTTCGGATCGGTATTTAGTTGCTTTTTGGTGAATAGAGGTATAAAAATTAATATCGAGCCCTTGGGGGATAATATCAATAGGTGAACCGGGACGCTTGTCGATATGCCAGGCAAATCCAGTAAGCATAACATCTTGCAACTCCACCTTTTCAATTGGATAAAGGGTAGCCACGGGGCTATCGCGAAACATTATACTGGCAATTTTATTCTGGTTAATTCCTATTGAGAGGTTACTACTCACGGCTTTGTTAACCCCCACTATTTCGCCCTTATCGCGGGCAAAATAAACGGTTTCGCCATTCCCATTCACATCTAAACGAGTTAGCTTACCCTGGTTAAAAAAGCCAACCATTTCGCGTCCTTTAATCTGATTGAAACGAGTTGAATCTTCCTGAGCTACTACAAAGGAAGATCCCGAAAATTCCATTCTGTGTATATTCTTGTTTTTGAACTGAATGTTTACTTTATCGGCGGTGAGCTGGTTCTCATCATTCCAAAGAACTGGACTTTTATGCAGGTATAGAATAGAATCGACACTATGAAACGACATCGAGTCGCACACGCCCTGCAAATCGTTTCGGAAGAAACGAACATCACCTTCACCAATTAGCAAATTATAAAGAGTAGAGTCGGTATGCACAGAATCTTTAAAGGATATTCCCGAGAGCTTATTGGCTCTAAGATACAAAGTATCGGATTCGTCGGAAATATAAATAGCTAAGGGCTCTTTTGGCACTTCTGCAAAATCCGTTTGCTCATCATACTTCAAAAGTTGCCCATATATGTTTATGCTGTGAGTGGTATCTACAATTAATCCGTTGCCCTCAATTGTTGCCTTTCCTTGGGCTCTGTCGTAAAAGATGTTATCGCCATAGAGCTTTTGCTCACCATTATCGATAAAAGCATTTATATGGAATTCCGACTCCTGTGTTTCTCTATTATGCTGTCCCCTTTCGCTATAGAGATAATTTTCCTCATTATAAATGCGGGTAGGCCCATAAAACTTGGCAAGTTCGGTTTCGGTATAATACTCCAGCGAATCGGTATTAATAAGGATATCCTCATCGGCAAAGGCAACCTGACCGCTAGCAGCAAACATTTTTTCTTTGGAGAAATACTTTCCACGCTCACTCGAGAACTTAAAATCGATATGAGAGATTACGGCTCCGCCAAAATAGTCGGCCGTATTATTCACGGTCTCAAAGTCAAGGAATCGGGTTTCCAGAGTAACCTCTTCATCAACAAGTTTCACCACCTTACCCCTAACCTTACCCCGCTTGGTTCCCCCATTAAACATTAGGGTATCGCCATAAAGAGTACTATTCTTCTGAAATACTTTAACATTGCTAAAGGCATCGAACTTATTTTGCCCCACGTAATCGTAAAGGCTATCGCAGGTTATGGTGGTTTCGTCGTGCCTAATGGATACATTACCCAAAAGCCTGCGAACATCGTTTCCGTTTAGCTTTAGGTTACGCATGCTATCGGCATAGTTGATAATAATCTGTCGTTTCTGCTGGGCATAAACGCTTTTACCACCGCCAAGAATGACGATGGTAAGCAAAAGTATGGTATAAAATTTTAGTTTAGTACCCATAGGGATGAAAAGCTATCGGATCCATCCATCCATTTCGAACTGACAGTTTTGATATGAAGGATCGATACGTACATAGGTTGATTTAACCTTGGCCTTAACCCATTCCATAAAAACTTCCTCGCTCTTTTTCATCTTGGTCATCTGCTGAATAATGGCATAGTCGTCGTCGAGGTTAGCCTTGTGCTGAGGAATTACCCGCGTAATTTTCACAATTTTATACACCACATTGGCGTGCTCATCGCGCGACTCAAACGGCTGGCTTATCTCTTCGGGTTTAAGATTGCGTATGACATAAAAATCGGCTGGTAAAAACTGCTCGCTCTGAATTGGTCTGAGGATTTATCATTAGACCACCGCTTAGGCGTGTTTTCTCATCCTGAGAAAAGAGCTGAGCCGCTCTACGGAAAGTGAGCGAATCGGCCTTAACCAGGTTTGCTATGCTATCGAGCTTGTTTTGCGCCTTAATTAGCTGCTCCTGGCTGTACGAGGGACGCATTAAAATATGGCGAACATTAACCTGCTCGTCGCGACGCTCAATCATCTGTATTATATGAAACCCATATTCAGACTCTACTATTTGGCTCACCTGACCCTCACGCAAGCTAAAAGCAACATCGGAAAAAGATTTAACTAGCTCCTCACGCGATCGGAAGCCAAGTTCACCACCACGAGTTGCCGTTGCCCTATCCTCAGAGTAGGCTACGGCCATTGTAGAAAATCGTTCGCCCTTAAGCACTCGCTCACGAATATCGAGGAGCTGCTTGCGCACTGCAAACTCGGCATCTTCTGATGCTGGAGGGTTAATAACAATTTGGCGAACTTCGTACTGTTCGGGTATTAGAGGTAAGCTATCGCGAGGGAGTTCTCGGTAAAAACGTCTAATCTCCGACGGGGTAACAGCCACATTCTCTACAATTTTGCTCTGCATCTGCTGTGCCAGGAGGCCTTCGCGAATGGTTACGCGTAAATCGGCTCTAATTTGCGATATCGTTTTATTAAAATACTTCTCGAGAGCACTCTCCGATCCTACTTGATTGATAAAATAACCTAAACGCCTACTGAGCTCGTTATCTACCATCGAATTGGTAACCTCTATACTATCGATTGCTGCTTGGTGGAGCAACAGCTTATGTATCATTAGTTCTTCCAAAACGTTGCATTTCATATCGCCCTCGCGCGTTACACCTTGCATTTTCATGCGAAGCACCTCCTGCTCTACGTCGGAAAGTAATATTTTTTCGCTACCAACTACGCCCAACACCTGATCGACAACGTATTGAGCTTGGGAGTTTTGAGAAAATAAAATAGTTACAAAAAATAAGATTGCGGAACTTGTGTTGATAAAAAATCTGATTTTCATATGGTTGTGCAGTATTTAATCTATATAAATTTCGAAATGGTTATAGTTTTTGGCATCGTTGTAAATATTGGTCTCAAGATCCTGAACCAGTTTTTGCCTGCGTTTATTTAGAATAATGCTTTTGATATTCTGCGTTTCATAGCTAAGCGGCGATTGTTCGCCTTTATGAATCACATCGCGCAAGCTCACAAGGTAAGAATGAGTGCCATCATTCATATCAATGCTTCTGTTATAGCGTAAAAATTGCTCAGGATCGGTAATTTTCTCTGGTAACTCCTTTACAATGCGCGAAAAAGGAATCCACTTATCGTTAAAATAATCGTATTTTAAGGCCACTTGGTAAGCCATATTATCTAGGCTCTGAACATCTTCCTCTTTCTGCGATTTGTATAGGGCCTTAATTTTATCGTAGTAGGGATCGTCCATTCTTATCTTAATAAAAAGTGCCTTAACAATTCCCTCGCTCAAAATAAAGTTCGATGAATTTTCGGTGTAGAACCGCTCTATCTCTTCGTCAGATATTACGGTATCGAGCTTTTGTCGAATAAATTCCTGCTCGTATTTAAATATTAGCAGCGATGATCGGTAGTCGTCAATTTGTTTTGACACATCCTTCTGATTATCGGTAAGATTTTTCTCGGCTTTATTGAGGAGGAGCTGCTTACGTACCCATCTATCGATATAGCCTACAAGCATTTGTAAACTATCTTCAGGCGATAAATCATCAACAAAAATATCACGAACCTCTGACAAGTACAGATTTTCTCCGTGAGCCGTAGCTAACACCTTATCGTTGCCGCTATCGTTATTAACACATCCTGTAAAAATGCTTAGCGATAAAGCAAGGCCTAATATGAAACTCCAAAGTTTTCGCATCAACATCAAATCATTTTATTTTGATAACAAACGCTATCATTTTATGAAAACACAAAGGTTTACAAAAAATTTCAAGACGTAAAGCTAATTAAGGTTAGAAATTACCTTTTGGTACACCTGCTGGTTAACCTTAACAGGATATTTGTTTCGCAGATCACTAACCCAGGCTTTCTCAAGGTAATCTTGATAATCGGAAATAACCTGACCTCTAATTTCATCAAGAGGTATTGGGTCGTTTTTAACAGTACGATTATAGCGAACAAAGTAAAACTCACCATTGTCACTCTTAACGTTCGATACCTGATCCTCCCAACTCTCAAACCCTACAACCATTGGGTCGTCGAGCATAAGAGCTATACTTTTTATCTGTAAAGTATCGGCTTTTTGGGTAAATTTATTAATTAAATACTTATCGGAGCGGTTTCGTCCTCGCCAAGAGGTAATATAACGCCTAATCTTGCTAAGGGTACGCTCATTGCTCAACACAAACTTTTGAGCGTATACTCTTTGATCCCAAGAATATTTTTCGATGTGCTCATGGTAATAGTTCTTCAATCCCTCTTGATCATTAGCGGCAGGCATCCATACATTCTTATTCATAATTTCGAAAAGCAGTATGCCATCGTGGTACTCTTTTACCAAATACCTAATCTCAGGATTTTCGCTAATCAATTTCTGCTCTTGGTGTTCCAAAACTGTTTCGTTTACAAATTGATTAAAACACCTATCAACAATAACAGAGAATGGAACATCAACATATCGGCTTTTATTCTTTATCATTTTTTGAGCCAACTCTCCCATGGTATGCTTCTTTCGGGCATACTCAAAAAGAATCCTATCGGCATAACCAGCAGGAATAACCCAGTTACCATCGTAAAAACTAGAGTCGAGGATAAAAGTCATTGTTGAAAGAGCGCTAGAATCGACGCTAAAACCATTTGTTTCTTTTAAATGATTAATAAAAACCTCTTGGCTTACGCGTCCCCGCTCATCGCGTGCAAGTCGCGATTGTAGTTCAGGGACCATATCCTCAAACGAACCTACCTTTTTCTTGTCAATTAGCTTTATTATGTGCCATCCAAACTGGGTTTGCACAGGTGGATGAACCTCGCCGGATGAATTTAAGCTAAAAGCTGCCTTCTCGAACTGAGGAGGCATTTGGCGCATACCAAACCAAGGCAACTCTCCTCCCTTAGCGCTGGTACCCGGATCTTGGCTAAACTGCTGAGCCAAACGACCAAAATCCTCGTTGCTTAGCACCAAGCTATATACCGAATCGATCATATGCTTAGCATTGGCCTTTTGTTCTTGGGTGGCATTCTGGGGTGCAGACATCATTATGTGAGCAACTTTAACCTGACCTGGAGATGGGCGCTTATCATGAACCTTAATTATGTGGTATCCAAATCTCGATCTCACTGGCATAGAAACTTCACCAATAGGCGTTTTGTAGGCAGCGCTCTCGAAAGGATAAACCATTTGGAATACCGTGAAGTAGCCCAAATTTCCACCATTCATCTTAACAGAAGGATCGTCGCTAGTAGCACGCGCCACCGATTCGAAAGATTCGCCTGCCAATATCCTATCGCGAATGCTTAGCGTTTTGTTGTATATGTTTAGGGTGTCCTCGGGTGAAGCACCCTCGGGAACAGTAATGAGAATATGGCTGGCGTTTACCTCCTGCGTAGCACGCTCGTATGCCTCTTTAATCAACTTATTCTGAGTTTGCTTATCAATAAGATGAGGCTGCACCAGCTGTTTGCGATAGCTAGCCAACTCCTGCTCAAACTCAGGCTTTTTATTCAAACCCATAGCTTTAGCTTCGGCAACCTTAAGCTTATACACAATGAATAAATCCAGATATTCGTCAACACTTTTTTTATCCGTATCGGCCATCATCTGGCTATTCTTGAGGTAAATCTGCTCAAATTCGTATCTACTAACCACCTCGTCGCCAACAGTAAGCAGCACTTCATCCTCTTTTTGTGCCGATACATGCAAGCTGCAAAGGATGCAAGTAATTACGGTAAAAAAAGTACGTATCATACTATTAATTTTTGTTTGCTATACAATTATTTATGAACTACGATCGGCTATAATTTGGAGCTTCGCGAGTTATGGCCACATCGTGTGGGTGACTCTCGGCAATACCAGCATTGGTAATTCTCACAAATTGTGCATCTTTTAACTTCTCAATGCTTGGCGCACCGCAATAGCCCATACCTGCACGTAAACCGCCAATCATTTGGTATAAAACTTCCTTTAAGGTTCCTTTGTAGGGAACGCGGGCAACAATACCCTCGGGAACAAGTTTTTGAATATCGTCCTCTACATCTTGAAAATACCTATCCTTCGAACCTTGCTGCATAGCCTCAAGCGATCCCATACCACGGTACGATTTGAATTTACGACCATTGTAAATGATGGTTTCTCCTGGCGACTCGTCAACACCTGCAAACATTGAGCCGGCCATAATTGAATCGGCACCAGCGGCCAACGCCTTAACTATATCACCTGAATAACGAATACCACCATCGGCAATTACAGGCACACCAGTACCTTTAAGCGCTTTAGACACATCGTAAATTGCATTTAGCTGCGGAACACCAACCCCAGCAATAACACGAGTGGTACATATTGATCCGGGACCAATACCTACTTTAACCGAATCGGCACCCGCATTAACAAGCTCCATAGCTGCCTCGGCAGTTGCAATGTTACCAACCACAACCTCGAGCTCGGGGTACTCCTTTTTAACTATTTTTAGCATCTCAATAACACCACGCGAATGGCCATGAGCAGTATCAATAACAATGGCATCTACCTTTGCCTGCACCAGGGCATTTATGCGCTCTAGCGTGTCATGGGTAACACCCACACCAGCCGCTACACGCAATCTGCCTTTGCTATCCTTGCAAGCAAATGGATTATCTTTTGCCTTGGTAATGTCTTTATAGGTTAGCAACCCAGCCAACTTATAGTTCTCGTCAACAACGGGCAGCTTTTCAATTTTATGCTCTTGCAGAATAGCTTCAGCCTCCTCAAGACTAATAGTTTTAGTTGTGGTAATTAAGCCCTCGGTGGTCATTACGCTTTTTATGGGCGATGCATGATTTCGCTGAAAGCGCAAATCGCGATTGGTTACAATACCTATCAAAACTTTTTCGTTGTTTACAACCGGGATACCTCCAATCTTGTAGTCTTTCATCAACTTAAGGGCATCGCCTATGGTGGCATTGGGGCTAATGGTAACTGGGTCGTAAATCATTCCACTCTCGGCACGCTTCACAATCCTCACCTGGTTTGCCTGAGCCTCAATAGACATATTTTTGTGGATAACACCAATACCCCCTTCGCGAGCAATGGCAATAGCCAACGACGCTTCAGTTACTGTATCCATAGCAGCCGAAACAATGGGCGAATTAATTTTTATGTTCCTTGAAAACTGAGTAGAAAGGTCAACTTCGCGAGGAAGAACCGAGGAATATGCAGGAACAAGAAGAACATCATCAAAAGTAAGTCCCTCTGCAACAACTTTTTCGTTAGTAAATGACATGGCGTTAGGTTTTTAATTTTACGCCCGGCAAGTTACAAAAAAACTCATTAACAAGATGGTTGTTTTCAGATAATACGCTTGCAATAACAACATTTCGGCTTACATTTGTGATAATCCTAACGTATTTTACAAATTGAATCAGTTCGAAAAAATATTATACCAGTACTGGGGGTTTACCACATTTAGGGCAATTCAGCACGAAATAATTGAGTCGGTTTATAATGGGCACGATACGCTTGCCCTTATGCCCACTGGAGGAGGGAAATCCATTACATTCCAGGTGCCGGCCATGGCCAAAGATGGATTGTGCTTGGTAATTACCCCGCTTATTGCGCTTATGAAAGATCAGGTTGAAAACCTGAAAAAAAAGGGCATAAAGGCTGTTGCATTGCACTCCGGAATGACTAGGCATGAGCTAGAGGTAACGCTCGACAATTGTGCTTATGGCGATTTTAAATTTCTATACCTCTCACCCGAACGCTTAGGAACCGAACTTTTTAAAGTGCGGTTGCGCAAAATAAATGTAAACCTTGTTGCAATTGATGAATCGCACTGTATTTCGCAATGGGGATACGATTTTAGGCCATCGTACCTAAAAATTGTTGAGCTGCGCGAGCAACTTCCCGATGTTCCATTCCTTGCTGTTACTGCCACAGCTACCCCCGCTGTGGTTGACGACATTCAGAACCGACTAGGCTTTGAGCAAAAACATGTGCTCAAAATGAGCTTGGAACGAAAAAACTTGGTGTACTTGGTAAGGAATGTAGAGGACAAGAATAAGCATCTGCTTAAAATTGTGGAAGCCCTGCCTGGAACGGGAGTGGTATATGTTAGGAACAGGATAAAAACTAAAGAAATTGCACTGCTTTTGCAAAACGATGGCATAAAAGCCGATTATTACCACGCCGGGCTTAGCTCCGAGGAGCGAAACGCCAAGCAAGACGACTGGCAACAGGATAGAACCCGCATAATTGTGGCAACCAACGCATTTGGAATGGGCATCGACAAGCCAGATGTTCGCTTTGTAGTGCAT
>CAZTFJ010000004.1:0-3043 GCA_964612255.1 uncultured Rikenellaceae bacterium
CGGCTGGTGCGGTTAAATGCCAATGAGTTTCGCAGGTTACTCCGCATGCTAACTATTAACGAATCGGTTGGGTTTGCTACAATGGGGTTGGCCGATAGCCAAAAATCTTCTAGCTGATTTTTTTGTTGTACCCTAAGTGCCGTTTGGTTGCTTAGCCTTGCTAGCTGCTTTGCAAAACCTTTTTTTGATTTTATTAGTGCCGCCGGATTTATGCTACTGTGAAGGCTAAGCGCGTTGTTGCGTACGCTTATCAACTTGGCTCCGGGAATATTTATGCGGATAAAACGCGCCTCGTCGGGGAAGTTGGCAATTTCGAATTCAACCAGCTCCATGATGCCGTTGTTATTATAATCTACCCAGGTGTAAACACCTTGGCCAGCGGGAACTTCAACAAAGTAGTACTCCATATCGGGTTCAAGTCCGGAGCCCAGCTCGTAGCTGCCAGAGAAAGTCCAAAACCCTTTGCCTATTCGATTTGAGTATTCGAGTCGAGCCAAAACCGTGCGCTCTTCCTCAATGCTATCGGCAAATATTCCTTTGCCCGGCGTATAAATTCTGTAACCCAGCAATGTAGATATTTGTCCTGCTTTACTATGGTTGCCAATTGCGCTTACCGTTGCTTCATGCGATGAGCCAAACTCTGCCATGGCGTTGCCATTAGGTTTAAAATCGGTTCTATAAGTGTAGCTAGCTTTGCTGGTGAATGGCAGCGTATCGGGTAATGAAACTGAGGCTGTTAGCTGGTACCAGCTAAAACTTTGGGGCATTAGGCTATCGGTTGCAATGCTTTTGGTAGAATTGTTTTCTAGCTCGCCAAGCAGTGCAAGGGTTACAAAGTTTTGCGAGTTGCTTATCCCCCCATTAATTTTAAAAAATTCTGCTGCGGTTGATGTGTCGGCAGCCGTTACCATTGATGCATTCCAGGTTGTGTTAACTACTTTACCTCGTGTAACACCCTCGGCACCAATCCTGTTGCCTTTATACCAATTTCCCACCGTGAGCATTTGCCCAAATATCTTGCTAAATAGGTTTTGCCCTTTTTCCACCTCAACCCAAGCGCCCACCATTTGCTCGCTGCCACCATCTAGTGGCGATGCAATGCTCCAGTCGCGCTCAAACTCCACAGGTCTAAATCGGTCGATGTTTCTAAAGCCGCTGGTAGTGCCTGTAAAATCGGCACCAATGCTAAGCAGCATATTGCTGGCAAAAGGGTTAAATTTATGCGCCAGGTTAACCTGCACTCCATGGCCAATATTATCGGTTGAGTTTAGGTTCGAGAAGGTATTCAAATCGGTATTGCTTAGGGCGTAGCTAACTTTGGCGTAGGAACTATCGGCCCAGGTTCTTGCAATACCAGCTTGCACCATTTGCCTTTTTTGTGGAGTTACCAACCTGCGGATAGGTTCGTAGTTTCCTTGGGGCACCCCGTTTTGCGGTGCAACCCAGCGGTAAACCCGTCCGTTGGCTGAACCAAAATCGGGGGTGTAGCTGCCCTTGCCTTGTCCTACAAACGAGAAGTAAACTCTATAGTGAGCAGCAGAAGGATTGGTGGTGTATTGGTAAATTCTGTGAGATGTTTCATTTATCGTTGTATCAATTTGTTGATACAGAATTTTTTCAGCATCAAAATCAACCCGCTCGGCTTGCGTTACGTATGCTTTGTCAATGCTATCGCCTATTGATGCAAGGAATTTTTTTTGCTCGTTGGTTAGCTCCTGGTCAAAGGGTTGGTTGCGGCTATCCTGCTCCGAGAATACCGCCAAATCCCACTGCCATTTTTCGCCCTTGCTTTGAACGCTGCCAAAGGTTGTAAAGCGCGAGTAGCTGCGTTCGGAGTACTCAAACTCAACCACTATGCGGCTATTTCTGTTTATGGGCATTAGGTGGGTAAAAGTAACCTCGGCAGCATTGTAATCAATGGTGTAGTGCTGGTTGTTGCCACGTGTAAGCAGAACGCCATCAACATAAACCCGCTCCGAGCCCGACAGCACTATAATGTAGGGTTCACCATTTGTGCCCTGTAGGCGGTATGGCCCTTGGTTGCCCTCGGCGCCCTGCAGCGTGTTGCGTGCAAACTTGCCCTTGGGCACCGAGAGCGCTGCGGTAACCGAGAGCGTATCGGTTTTGTGCCCAACCTGCCCGATGTAGGCAAGTCCCTGCACATTGCGTGCAAAGGTAAGCAGCTGCCCATGGCCGCCTGTTCGTATGTTGATATCGCCTGCCTGAACAGAAAAATCTTTACGATAAACGCGCAGATAAATCCTGTCGAACTCGTCGAGTTGGCGGGTTGTACCCTCGGGTTGCAACGGGATTGATTGGTCCGATATGGCACCCTCAATCATCAAGTCCTTGCCTAAATCGCCCTGAAAAGTGAGGTTCATACTAGAGTTTACCGACAGGTTTTGCCCATTGCCAAACCGAATGCCCCGCATAATTGAGCCATTGGTCTGTATCTGGTCGCCAAAAATTGAAGATTCTGTATTGCCAACAACGTATCGCGATGGTTCACGCCCCATAAGGCTATCGGGCGAGAGGTGTTGTTGGTAGTTGCGCTTTTGGTATGTTTGCTCAAAGAGCATAGGAAATACGCGGTACTCAACAATAATATGGTTATAGGTTTGCTGCAGTTTTGCCGAAGGGTAAAATTGGGCGCTACCAAAGCTAAATGTGTAAAGATTTTTGCTGATACTATCGCCTTGCAAAGTGTAAACTGTTAGGCTATTGGGAATTACGCTGAGCGTATCTAGCGTTATGGTATCGGAAACTGTGGGTATGGTTTTACGGCGTAGGTTGTTCAAACCCTGCCCCTTTGCGTTTAGTAAAACAAGGGGTAAGAATAGCAGTATGAGTAGCCGCTTTGCCAAATGCAATGGTTTTATATGCTAAGTAACGAATAAAAGGCAAAATTAGCATTGATAATTAGTAAATCGGTGTAGAGGTTTGAGAATTAAGAGTTAGATGTTGGATGTTGGATGACCTGCCTGCTCTGACGGCAGTCAGGCAGGTTGGGTGATTGATGATTTACCTTCGACTTTCAGACTTT
>CAZTFJ010000004.1:3143-24489 GCA_964612255.1 uncultured Rikenellaceae bacterium
CATAGTTTTGCTATTATTTTTTTATCGATATGAGTAGCTACAATAGTTTTCGCGGTCACGCGAAGGTTTATCAAACCTTAAATGAATTAAATATCCAATTCGATTATCACGAGCATCCCCCCGTGCCAACGGTTGAGGAAGCCTCTAGGTATTGGGCTGGGATTGACTCGGCTCATTGCAAAAATTTGTTTTTCCGTAACCACAAGGGCAACAAGCACTACCTGGTGGTTTTCGATCATAGGCAAACCCTTAATATCCGAGACCTTGAACAAAGATTAAAGCAAGGAAAACTCTCGTTTGCCTCGCCAAAACGGATGATGAAATACTTGGGGCTTGAGCCGGGCTCGGTGTCGCCATTCGGACTAATACACGATACGGAGAACCACGTGCATCTTTTTATTGATAAGAACTTGCAAGAGGCCCATCATTTAAGTTTTCACCCAAACCTTAACACTGCATCGTTGGTGATTTCGCAAGCCGATTTTAGAAAGTACCTACAGCACGTGGGCAATAGTTTTGAGTTTATTGAGCTGTACGATTAGCGCTGCGCTGTGATTACTGGATAGGTATCTGAAAAAAATGGTTTAAATTTACGCTATGGAACTAAAGATTGCCCTTGTCCTTTCTGCGCTATTTCAGCTTGTGGCGTTTATTATTACTGTTAGCCTAATTCCTAAAACAAAGTACTACATTGCATGGATTAGCATTTCGGTAGGTTTTTTGCTTATGGCCTTGCGTCGATGTATTGAGGTTTACTACCTGTTTTTCGATACTACGCCAACGGCAATTACCATTACAAGTAGCTGGATTGCTGTGGTTATTTCCATATCAATGCTTGTGGCATCATTTTATATCCGTAAAATATTTGAGCTGCTAAATCGTATTCAGCAGCTGCGCAAGCAGAACGAGGCAAGGCTGTTAACGGCAGTAATATCAACAGAGGAGCGTGAGCGTAAGCATTTTGCCAAGGAGCTGCATGATGGGTTAGGGCCCGTGCTATCGACGCTAAAAATGACATTCTCAACCATAAACAAAGATGAGCAAGTAGCCATTAAAAACGAGATGCTAAGTAAGATTGAGGTTCTAATTGACAATTCAATTGCTATTACCAAGGAGATATCGAATAACCTAACCCCCCACGTGCTTGAACGTTACGGCTTGCAAAAGGCTATCGATAATTTTATTAGGAATTTGCCTACACATGAAAAAATCAGCATAAAACACTCAGTGCAGCTAGTCAGCAAGCGTTTAAAGCGAGATGTAGAGATTATCCTTTACCGAATACTATGCGAGATGGTTAACAATACGCTTAAGTATGCACAGGCCAGCTCAATATCAATACTAATAACCGAGCACAGAGAAACCATCGATTTAATTTACGACGATAACGGGATTGGATTTGATATACGGCTGGCAAAGCAAAAGGGTATGGGGATAACCAACATTATCTCGCGCGTTACATCGCTTAACGGAACAATTGATATGCAAAGTAACATAAACAGAGGTTTTTATGCTCACATAAAACTGCCGCTATGCCACCGGTAAAAGTATATATTGTTGACGACCATACCCTTTTTCGCGAGGGCTTACGCTTTTTGCTTACCCAAAGTGATGTTGTTAGCCAGGTGTACGAAGCCAAAAGCGGCGAAGAATTTCTTGAGCATGTTGCGCAAGCTAAACCCGATGTGGTGCTTATGGATATTGAGATGCCATTGCTCGATGGGATTGAAACAACCAAGCGTGCGCTTAAACTTATGCCCGAATTAAGGGTTATTGCGCTAACCATGTATTCCGATGAAAATTATTATACCGAGATGATTGAGGCTGGTGCCATGGGTTTTTTGCTAAAGAATTCACGTTTTGAGGATGTGGAAAGAGCCATTACTGAGGTTAGCAATAATCGCAACTATTTCTCGGCCGAAATATTATCGTACTTGGTTAGGATGCTTGAGCAGAAGCACACCCGAACAAAAACGGATGAGCTCACCAACCGCGAGTTAGAGGTTCTGATGTGCATTTGTAGGGGTATGTCGAATCAGGAAATTGCTGATAAGCTATACATAAGCAAGCGAACGGTAGATAAGCATAGAGAAAATATTTTGCAAAAAACCCAATCGAAAAACACTGCCGAAATGGTTGTTTATGCTATAAAGAATAGGTTTTTCGATATTTAATCATTGTTGTCCGGTAAATCCAAGTATTGCTCCAGAGGACTTGCCTGCTGGCAAGCAGGGCAAGATAGCGATAGACGATAAATTGATTATGAAGTTATTGCACCCCTGCCTTTGCCGGTAGGCAGGCCAGCTGGGGTGCGATAGTATTTGATTATATTTTTTATCGTTATTAGCCCCCCACGGGGGCAAGAGTTAGTTAAGTATCTTATTTATAAACATTTTGAAAACACAATAGAATTTTTACCGGACACTAGTGATATTTAATTGTTTCAGCTTCAAATCCCCCTACGCATAAAGACGTATCTGAAATTACGACTAAGGACTGTTTTATCAAGATAAAACATATCCCAATTTTGTGGTATAGTAATAAGATACGTTATGGAGCAAATAGATAACCTTACCATCATAAGCGGGATTGATAAGTCGGGCAATCCTGAGGAAGTAGAAACAATACAAATTGAACGGGGAGAAATTGTAGGTATAGTTGGCCCTACAGGCAGCGGTAAGAGCCAGCTTATTGCCGATATCGAACAGCTCGCGCAGAAGGATAGTTCTACACACCGACAGATTCTTATCAATGGTAAAGTTCCTTCGGGCGAACTTAGAAATGACCCTCGTCAGAAAATGGTGGCACAGCTATCGCAGCATATGAACTTTTTGGCCGATATGAGCGTGCGCGATTTTTTGAACCTACATGCTCAGTGCAGAGGCAAAAGCCTTAAAAGCGTCGATAAAATTATATATCTGGCCAATCAGCTAACCGGTGAACCCGTTTGCCCAACCGATAATCTTACAATTTTAAGCGGAGGGCAAACACGAGCTCTTATGGTTGCCGATGTAGCTGTTATTAGCGAGTCGCCTATTGTGCTGATTGATGAGATAGAAAATGCTGGGATTAAAAAGCATGAAGCGCTTGAACTTTTATCGGGGCACAACAAGATAATTCTTATAGGTACCCATGATCCGGTAATGGCCCTTACAGCCAAAAAACGAATTATTATGAGAAATGGGGGTATGCGAAGCATTATCCATGGATCTGCCGAAGAAAAACTGGTTTCAGCGCAACTTACTAATATGGATGCTACTCTTCTTGTACTTAGAGAAATGCTGCGAGATGGTAAGCATATTGAAGAGAAACATCTTAAATCGCTGCTTGCGGAACCCACCTACGTTGCAGCTGCTTTTCCTTAATCGTATTAATCAAGTAATAGCCCCTTTATCGCTTAAATGCTCTAAGGCTTGTTGGTCTTAAATGAGCTTGGATTTCAAAGTCGCATAAGTTCAAAGTAATTATATGGGAGTCAATTGCAGGAAAAATATTTTAGGTGTGAGTGAAATGTCAAAGGGGCTTATCCCTGCCCTTGGACGTAAGGGGTGTATTTTATTAAACAAATAACCTTTAGATGAAATTAGTTATTATTGCTGGCACTCCAGGAGCAGGAAAAACTTCTATTTTGATGCACACAATAAAATCGCTGAAAGTAGCAAAAACTAACCCCGCAGGGGTTGAAGTCGAAGGCCTGTAGACTGACGAGTATAATCGGTTTTCTTCAGTAGGTACTCCTGTGCTGGTAGGATTGTCAAGAGATATGTGCCCCGACCATTTCTCAATTTACAACCTAGATGAGATGGTTGAGTTTGCAAACAAGTACCATGCAAACACTCTTATTATGGAAACTGCTGGGTTGTGCCATCGTTGTGCCCCATATACCGATAATTGTCTTGGAATTTGTGTTATCGACTCTACCAGCGGACCCAACAACCCCGGGAAAGCAGGCCCTTTTTTAAGTTGTGCCGATATTGTAGTTATTACAAAAGGTGATATGATATCGCAGGCGGAGCGTGAAATTTTCAGAGAGCGTATTCTCGAAGCTAATCCAACATGTAAAATAATCGATTTTAATGGCCTTAACGGACAAGGAGCCGCTGAGCTAGCCAAACAAATTCTACAGTCAGAAAACACTTTCTCGGGTAACGAAAAACTCAGGCATAACGCGCCTTTCTCAGTATGCACACTTTGTGTTGGCGAGCAGCGAGTGAGTAAAAAGTATCATCGTGGATTGCTGAGGAATATGACTGGTTGTCAGGAATATGTAGGAGAATAAATGCTAACATTATGCTGAGTACAATAATTAAACACCTTCCTGGATTGAACTGTGGTAATTGTGGCTTTACGCAGTGCGATGATTTTGCTAAAAATTTGCTGGAGGGTAAAGTTGAAACAGATAATTGCCCTGTGCTTGCCCGTTCTGCCTACCAAAGTAAAAAGGAGGCTCTTGAGCAATTGTTGAATAATTTCAACCCAGCTATTAATGATAGTTCCATTGTTGGTGTAATAGATCATTATAAGGCAGATATTATTTTAAAACCGCTTAAGGGAGAAAGTAGTTGCCGCGAAACCCTGCTTCCCTTTTCAACAGCTAAACCCTCTGTTGGCAATATAATACAATACCGTCCGCTGGGTTGTCCTATTACCCATATAGCTAAGGTGGTTGAGGTTGAGCACTCACTTATTACAGTTGTACTTATAGGCCCGCAAAGCACTCGCAGCAGAGGAGTAGAACAGGTTATTGATGTAGGTATTTGTATGGTACTTGCTTTTGATGGTAGTTTCGAAGGTAGACCCATTAAGGTAGGCGAAACAATTCGTTTTCTTCCTCATCACTGTATGATGCAGAAAGTACATAGTGGGGTGGTAGTAAATATCCAAAATGGAAATGTTCGAGTTGAAATTATTGACCTTAAGGTTTGGGCTATGCCTGAGAAATGTAACTCTTTAAATTTTGGCAATTAAAATCAGTAATTATGCTTATACCTTTTCTTATCCCTTTTCTTATTGCCATGTTTCTGGCCATTAATATGGGCGGAAGCGGTACGGCACCATCGTTCTCGGCTGCTTACGGTGCAAATATCATTAAAAAAGCATTAATACCGGGCTTGTTTGGCTTGGCAGTTCTTGTTGGTGCAATTGTTGGCGGCAAGGAAACAGCCAAAACTATTGGCAAGGGGTTGCTTGCGCCCGAAATGATGACCTTTACCGTTGTATCCATTATTCTTTTCTCAGTATCCATATCGCTGCTTGTTGCCAATTTGTTTGGCATTCCTCAGTCTACAAGCCAGTCAACTGTGCTGGCAGTGGTGGCTCCTGCGGTTTACTTTGGTTCGCTTAATCAGCATAAACTTTTTTACGAGATTATTCCCACATGGCTAATAATGCCTGTAGCCTCGTTTATTATATCCTTTTTAATTGGGAAGTATTTATACAAACCATTACGTAGGAGGGGATACACCATGTCGAAAAAGATTAACGATAGCTATATCCTTAAAGGTTTAATAGTTGTTATGTCATTGTACGTAGCATTCTCAATTGGAACCAATAACGTGGCCAATGCCGTGGGGCCAATAGCTAGCTTGTCGTTTAACATTCTCGACATCTCGGAAAGCAACTATGTGCATGTGCTTATCCTGGCCACCTTAATAGTAGCACCCTGTTTTGCCATTGGCAGCTCAATTTTTGGGCATAAGGTAGTTAAGAATACAGGTAAAGAGATAGTGCTTTTTGGACGAATTGAGGCGGTTATTATTGCCTTTATATCGGCTAGCTTGTTGCTAGTTGCCTCGTTGGTAAAGGGTATTCCCACATCGTTGGTGCAGCTAAATGTTGGTGCAATAATTGGTATTGGCGTAGCCAAGTTGGGCTTTAAAAATATATTCCGCAAAACCGAGGTTAACCGTTTCTTTGTAATGTGGCTTATAGCCCCTGTCATTTCGTTTGGACTATCGTTGCTGCTAATTTACATTGCCGATATTTTTGATATCCTAACGTTGTAAGCGGTTTATTGAAAAGAAAAACGGCGCCAGGGAGAATATTCCCGTAGCGCCGTTTTTTTATGCAAAAAAACTACTTGTTTAGCTGCTTGCAAATTGAGGGTAGTCGTTTTTTATATGCAATTACAAAAATGCCCGTTGCGTAAATGGCAATATTAAAAATACTAAGCGAGAAAACCCCCACAGAGAAAATCCCAATGGTAAATATGCCTGCCGCAAATTTCCCTGCTGCAAAAACCCCTAGGGCAAAATCGCCTGCTGCAAAGAAATTGCACACAAAATCGCCTGCGCTAAACATGGGTTTATAGGTAAAGTGTAACGTTAATCCTACAGCAATTAGAGCTGCTGCAACTAGTAGATACCAATACTTTTTCATAATTTATAAGTTTTTTTAAAGTTTTGTTTGTCGTTGCAAGGTTAGCGTAATGGGAAAATAGGTGCAAATTTTAGGGATATGCAGCAAACTTACGTGATGAATGGATAACTTCTGGGATAAGATGCAAGGTTGGGTGATGGAATTTATCACAAATTCCAAAGGCTAATGTGCCTGTTATGGTTTTGTCGGGGTCTGGGAATGGAAAATCGGTTACTAACGATAATTACTCTGCCAGCCTGCTTCTAACAGTATCTACGTAAGTTCTCGACACGGGCACCTCAGTATCGCAGCTGCTTAACTTAACACGTAAACCCTGCGAGTTGCCTTTTATGCTGATAATTTTATCGATATTAACAATGTAAGCTCGGTGGCATTGTGTTATTTGTGGAGTATTTGTGAAGTATTGTTGCGTATTCTTGATGGTATTGCGGAGGGTCTTGCGCAATGGGCTATTGCCCTCTAGGTAGTGTACGTTAATGTAATTGCCCATCGACTCAACAAAAAGGATGTCGCTAGCTGGAATTTCAAGATAATCCTTCTGATTATCGGCAAAGAGTTTTACCAGCATATCTTCTTCCGCTACCAGCTGTTCGTATTTAATGCTTTTACTTAGCGTTTTGGCAGAATTTGAATACTTGCTTGTGAGGTACGAGTACTTTGTTGTTATCAGAACAGTTATGGGTATTACACCAACAGCCAGAGTAATGAGTTGAAAATTAATGTAAAATGAGATGCCAACATTAAAATGTGGCGCAAATACTATTGAGGTGTAAAGGGCATTTCCTAACCCTATGGAAAAGATAATCCAAAGCAACCAAACAAACTCTTTCCAAATCACCCACCTTCTCTCATCAAAAAAACGATGAAAAACATTCTCAATAATTATAAGGTTTACAACCAGGGTGAAGAATGTTACCATACCATACCCCGATAGGATTAGGTACTTATTTGCACCCTGAAACATATTTATCCCAAAGGGTTGAAAAACGATTAGGAATAGGCTCACAAACAGGCTTATGAGGAAGATTATTCGCCATTTGCCCTCGGCTTTTGGGAAAGGTTGATTTATGTATGTCGATAGATTCATAGTTTGCTTTAAATGCTTGAAGATAGTTCTTTTTAACAAAAACACTATTTGTTTTTCTATTGCAATGGAGGTCAAATGGTTCCTAGTAGCTTCGATTTGTATAGCCTAAGGCTTTCCGGTTGCTATTTAAAACAAATCTAAACAATATGCTGTAAATTCAAAAAAAATTATACATTTGCATTTGAAAATTACAGTGGAAAGATTTGATTGATTGCAACCACATTAAAAAATGCTAAAACAGTGTTTTAGTCCTGCAATTCTACCAAACCTTCCAGACTTTTTTAATAATCTTTTAAATTACAAAAGGAGTGGGATATCTATTTACATCAGAAAGCGTAGCGGAGGGGCACCCCGATAAGGTAGGCGACCAAATTTCCGATGCATTACTCGACGAATTTTTGCGTCAAGACCCCGAATCGAAAGTGGCTTGCGAAACGCTTGTAACCACTGGCCTTGTTGTACTAAGCGGCGAGGTAAAATCAAATGCCTATGTTGATGTACAGCAAGTTGCTCGCGGGGTTGTTCGCGAGATTGGCTATACCAAATCGGAGTATATGTTCGATGGCGATAGCTGCGGTGTTATTTCTTCTATCCATGAGCAATCGGCCGATATTAATCGGGGCGTAGAGCGCGAAAAGGAAACCGAGCAGGGTGCTGGCGACCAAGGTATGATGTTTGGCTATGCTTGCCGCGAAACCGATGAGTTAATGCCTTTGGCTATTGTGCTTTCGCACATTTTTCTAATGGAACTCTCAAAAATTCGCAAAGAGGGTAAGGTTATGAAGTACCTGCGCCCCGACTCTAAAAGCCAGGTTACCATTGAGTATAACGACGAGGGTCAGCCAGAGCGTGTTCATACCATAGTTATATCTACTCAGCACGATGAGTTTGATACCGATGCAGCTATGCAGCAGGCTATTAAGCAAGATGTTGAGAATATTCTTATACCTCAGGTAATAGCACGATTACCAGAACGGACCAAGGCTCTGTTTAAGGGCGATTTTATTCTGCATGTAAATCCAACTGGCAAGTTTGTAATTGGTGGCCCACACGGCGATACTGGCTTAACTGGTCGTAAAATTATTGTTGACACATACGGAGGCAAGGGCGCTCATGGTGGTGGAGCCTTTTCGGGTAAAGACTCATCAAAAGTTGACCGCTCTGCTGCTTATGCTGGCCGTCACATTGCCAAGAACCTTGTGGCGGCAGGTATTGCCGACGAGGTTTTGGTACAGCTGGCGTACGCCATTGGTGTTGCCCAACCCGTTAGCGTGTATATTAATACTTACGGCACTTCAAAGGTAAATATACCCGACTCGGAAATTGCCAATAGAATTAACACCATTTTCGATTTAAGACCGGCTGCCATTGTGGAGCGTTTTGGGCTTAAAAATCCAATTTTCAGAGAAACTGCTGCCTATGGTCATCTAGGACGCGATTACTTTAAAAAAGAGGTAAAAATGGGTGGGGGCAATGGCAGTCCTGCTTATACCAAAGAGGTTGAGTTTTTTGCTTGGGAAAAGCTAGACTATGTAGAAAAGATAAAAGCAGCGTTTAAATTTTAGTTGCATTTTTATTTACAAAAAAGGCTGACAATTTTTGTCAGCCTTTTTTTGTTTTACTCATTTTTCAGCACATTGCCCATTTATTAACCAAGCAACGATAACAAGTTTCTAACGCTTTCTACAGAGTCGATATAGTAGCTTGCTTTGGTGTTTTTGGTTCCCACCTTTATGGTGAAAGCCTCGTCGGGCATAGCACCAAAGGTAAACTCATCGGTCCAGTCGTCGCCCAGGGCCATTATAAAATCAAAATCATCTTGTGCAAGCTGTTGACCCGCTGCACGGCCCTTGTTTATACCTGAGTTTTTAATCTCAATCACCTTATCGCCATCCATTATCTCAAGGTTTAGGTTCGATACCAGGTCGCGTAGCTCGTCTTTCAGTTCCCAAGCGCGAATTACGCCCAAATCTGGATCGGCATTGCGGTAGTGCCATACCAGCGAGTAGTTCTTTTCCTCTAGCAGCGAACGGGGAGTTCTATCCACATAAAAGTTAATAAGTGGCCTAATTATATCCATCCACTTCTTGTCTATTTGCTCAATCATGCCCCATTCGCCTTTTGGCGGCCTAACCCAAACGCCGTGCTCGGCAATAAATGTTATGCTGTTAAAATCTTTAAACCATTCACCAAGCGTTTCCTTATCGCGTCCGCTAATAATTACTATGCGGTTTTTGCTATCGCTCACTAAATTTCGTAAAATTGAATAGAGTTCCTCGTTAGGTACTGCTTTCTGGGGATCTTTGTGAAAACCCGTGAGCGTACCATCGTAATCGAGAAATATTATTCGTTTATGGCTCTCGTTGTAGCGATTTTTAATTACATCAATTATTTTAGACGAGATTTTTCGGGTAAGATTTTTTTCCTGTAGCTCTTTTATTCCCTTTAGGGCGTTCAGAATGTCGTTAGCCCATTTCTCCTCGTTGTAAACTTTTAGCCTTTTTTGTAACACCTTGTTTCTCTGCTTTTGCTCGGAAATAGGCATTTCCATTGCTTCTTTTATGCTTTCGGCTACTTCGTGTATGTTGTTTGGGTTTACCTGTAATGCCTCACTCATCTCTTTCGATACTCCGGTCATCTCGCTAAGGATAAGCACTCCTGTTTTATCAATTCTCGATGCTATATATTCTTTAGCAATCAGGTTCATGCCATCGCGCAGTGGCGATATTAGAGCGATGTCGGAAACCGAGTAG
The DNA here is from genome assembly GCA_964612255.1 of uncultured Rikenellaceae bacterium. GTDB lineage: Bacteria > Bacteroidota > Bacteroidia > Bacteroidales > Tenuifilaceae > Perlabentimonas. Next base: position 13,362 of record CAZTFJ010000004.1, read on the forward strand.
AGTTCTACCTTTTCGTCCATGCTTACTGTACGGTAAAAGTACCAAATGGGCATCCAGCCGGCAGTACCATACTGTCCGTTAATGCGGCCTACCATCTCGTCAACCGTTTTCTTTAGGGTTTGATATTCGGCAATCTCCTCACGCGATGGGATAACGAATAGGGCAAAGCAAACCTTGCCCACATACTCTGGGTAGCTATCTAAAAAGTATTCGAATGCCTCAAGGCGCTGTGGAATTCCTTTGGCGTAGTCGAGCCTGTCAATCGATAGTATTAGGCTCACGCCATTATCTTGCTTGTTTTGTAAAAACTTGGTTCTAAGGCCTGTCCCGTTAGTATTCTCTTCCTTTTCAAACAGTTTAGCGGTGTTGTTAAAGTAAGCGTAATCTATACCCATTGGGAAGTTGTCAAACTTCACCACGCGCTCGTTCAGCTTAACAGTGTTTAGTATGTTATCGTAGCCGAGTAGCCTTCGTACCGAACTCATGAAGTGACGCTCGTAGTCGAAGGTATGAAAGCCTACCAGATCGGCACCCAGCATGCCCTCAACAATTTCTCTTCGCCAGGGTAAAATTCGTAGCACCTCATATGAGGGGAATGGGATGTGCAGGAAAAATCCAATGGTTAGCTCAGGCATTGCATCACGCAGTAGCTTCGGTAGCAACAGCAGGTGATAGTCCTGAATCCAAATGGTATCATTGGGTTTTGCAATTTTTAAAATCTCATCGGCATACTTTATATTTGCTCTTTGGTAGTATTCCCAATACTCAATATTAAATTCGCTGTGCTGTGTAAAGTAGTGGAATAATGGCCAAAGGGTAGCATTACAAAAACCGTAGTAGTGATACTTTATCTCGTCGGGGGTTAATTCTACGGGAAAGCAAAGTTCCTTTTCAAAATCGTTATAGATTTTTTCTTTTTCGTTGTTATTAATCTCTTGTACTTCCTCGCCAGGCCAACCAACCCATAAACAATCCTTCATGCTATAGTAGGTGTTAAGCTTATTGGGAATCCGTACGGCCTTTTGGGTTACAAATACCTTCTCTTTTTCCTTTTTAATTTCAAGGGGTAGCTTGTTCGAAACAATGATTAACCTACTCATAGTTGTAACGTTTTTTTAATTGTACAATCCAACATTCACGTCAAAAAACTTTACTATATTAGCAAAATAAAAGCATATTTTCAAATAATTTAAGCCCTTCACAGGGTAGCTTGCTTGATATCAAATTGTAACGTTTCCTTATTCCCTTTTTTAAAATTGATAATATTAATACCCATATATCATGAGTAAATATAGTTTCGACGCCGTAATCTTCGACCTGGATGGTGTTATTACCAAAACAGCACTGGTGCATGCTGCCGCGTGGAAGGCCATGTTCGATGAATTCTTAAAGAGTTGGTACGATAAGCACGGTAAACCATTTGTTGAGTTTACCCACACCAACGATTATCTGCCATATGTTGATGGTAAACCTCGTTATAAGGGGGTAGAGTCTTTTCTTAAATCGAGAGGGATTGAAATCCCCTACGGCTCGCCCGATGATAACCCCGATGCCGAAACAATCTGTGGCCTTGGGAATCGTAAAAACGATTCTTTTAATAAGATTCTTGAGCGCGATGGGGTTGAGGTATACGACTCAACCGTAAAGCTTATACATCAGCTTAAGAAAGCGGGTATTAAAATTGGCGTGGCCTCGTCAAGCAAAAACTGTAAGCCAGTGCTTGAGCAGGCCAACCTTCTTCATCTTTTCGAAACCAGAGTAGATGGTGAGGTGTCGGCCGAGTTAGGGTTGCACGGTAAGCCCGAACCCGATATTTTCACTGTAGCTTGCGATAATCTAAAGGTTGATTACTACAAATCTGTTGTGGTTGAGGATGCGGTATCGGGTGTTCAGGCTGGCCGAAAGGGGAATTTTGGACTGGTAATTGGTATTGCTCGTGAAGATAATGCCTATGAACTTAGACTTAACGGAGCCGATATTGTTGTTGAAGATTTAAAAGAGCTCGAGGGCATAAAGGGCATTGAGAATTGGTTTAATCTGGGGTTAAACAACGACCTTTGGTCAATTACACAAGTAGGCTACGATACGGATAAAGAGCGTTCGCGCGAAGCCCTGCTCACGGTTGGCAACGGCTATTTTGGAACCCGTGGAGCCTTGGAAGAGAGCGAGATAAATAAGCACAACTACCCCGGCACCTATATGGCGGGGCTATACAACAGGCTAAAGTCGCCAGTAGGCAACCGAGAGGTCGAGAACGAGGATTTTGTTAACGGTCCCAACTGGCTGCATATCACTTTTAAGGTGGCCGAGGGAGAGTGGTTCGATCCAAATACCGATGAGGTGCTTGAGCTGGAGCGTCATCTAAACTTTCGCAATGGCGTTCTTTGCAAAAAGATGCTTGTCCGCGATAGCGATGGAAGGGAAACGCTAATTGAATCACGACGATTTGCCAGCATGTCAAATCGACATCATGCTGCCATCGATTATACCCTAACACCTATGAACTACGACGGTTATATTAGGGTAAAATCAGCTTTGCGAATTCCCATTAAAAACGATGGTGTTGAGCGATACAAAGACCTTAATCAGGTGCATTTAAAGCCCATAAAACAGGGTGCAAAGGATAACATTTCCTATGCGCTTGCGCAAACAACTCAGTCGGGCGTTGATGTTGCTGTTGCGGCTAAGATAGAACTTTTCTATCAGGACAGACCATTGGCTACAAATTACAGGCTTAAGGATGATGAGGGCTGGGTTAACACCTACGTTAAAGCCGCCGTAAAAGAGGGAGAGAGTATTAGGATTGAGAAATTGGTTTCTATCTGCAACTCATTAAATAAAATAACCCCAAATCCTCTCGATTTTGTGATTCAGGATGTGAAACAGCTAAAATCGTTTAGCGTAATGCATGCTGCTAGCATAAGTGCTTGGGAAAAAATTTGGGATAGAGTAGATATAAGTGTCACAGGCGATAGGCTCTCTCAGAAATTGCTTAGGATGCATATATATCACTCGTTGGTTACCACATCGCCGCATAATGCCGAAATCGATTTTGGTATTCCTGCCCGTGGTTTGCATGGCGAGGCCTATCGTGGCCATATCTTCTGGGACGAGCTGTATATTATGCCTTTTTACTCGCTGCATTTTCCCGAGGTGGCTAAATCTGTACTTATGTATAGGTACCGTAGGCTTAGCAAAGCGCGCGAGTACGCCAAGCAGCATGGTTACAAAGGGGCAATGTTCCCTTGGCAAAGTGGAAGCGATGGTCGTGAGGAAACGCAAGTAGTGCACCTAAACCCAGTTTCGGGTGAATGGGGCGACGATTACAGCTCTTTACAGCGACATATTTCTATTGCTGTGGCCTACAATGTGTGGAATTATTACAACATCACTGGTGATATCGATTTTATTAGCAGCAACGGCGCCGAACTTTATCTCGATATTTGTCAGTTCTGGGCAAGTAAAGCTGAGCTGAACGAGCAAACTGGTCGGTACGATATTGCCCAGGTTATGGGTCCCGACGAATTTCACGAAATGTTACCAGATGGCCAAAAAGGAGGTCTTACAAACAATGCTTACACCAATATTATGGTGGTTTGGCTGTTCCAAAGGGCATTCGATTTGCTTAAGGCAATGGATTCTAAATCTAAGGAAAAGGTGATGAATACCATTGGTGTTACAGACCAAAACCTGAGCGAGTGGGAAACCATAAGTAAGCAGATGGCTCTTTCAATTTCTAACGATGGAATTATTGAACAGTTCCAAGGATATTTCAATCTCAAGGAGATAGATTTTGGCGAGTACAGAAAGAAGTACGATAATATCCACCGGATGGATAGAATTCTTAAGGCCGAAGGAAAATCGCCCGATGATTACAAGGTGGCCAAACAAGCCGATACCCTAATGACCTTTTATAATATCGATCCTTCTGTAGTTAAAGGCATTTTAAGCGATATGGGTTACAAGCTACCCAACGATTTTCTTGAAAGGAATTTCGATTACTATATCCAACGGTGCTCCCACGGTTCAACCTTAAGCCGAGTGGTACATGCATACCTAGCTTCTTTAATTGGTCGTAAGCAGCTAACTTGGGATTTATACAACGATGCGTTGCAAAGCGATTATGTAGATATTCAAGGAGGAACAACCGCCGAAGGAATACATATGGGAGTTATGACCGGTCGACAAACCGGAGCCATCTGGATTTTTCTGACCGGTTCCATGCAGACATAATTGTTTAAATTTCCATAACGAAATGCTTAGCATTAATCCTTCTTTGCCAAAACATTGGACTGATATATCGTTCAAGGCAATGTTCCGGGGGGTTGAGTTTTTCTTTGAGATAAATACCTCATCGGTTAAAGTTACTGCGGGCAAAGACAACGCTAAAATCCTTATAAAGGGCGAGTTATACTCCCTCAATGCCAACGAAGAGCTAGTAGTTAAATTAAATAAATAGGTATAATTTGAAAAAAGCCTTGGTATTATCGCCAAGGCTTTTTTGTTGCACACGATTACATGCATATTGTCCGTGAGCGAGCATGAAATTATGAATAGATGTTTAAATAGTGTAGCTTTGCATTGTTACTAAAGAAAACGATATGCTTGGAGATGTTTTGCTAATCAATGATTTACACAAGTTGGCTGCGCAGCAAATTTACGACTATTTAATGCCCCTGCGCGACGAACTACTTACAAACAACCCAAATTACAAGTACATTGTTGCCATTTCGGGCGAGTCGGGTGCAGGTAAGTCGGAGCTCTCTCACTCATTAGCGCTTTTGCTTAAAGCCAGTAACATTAGAGTAAAAGTGATACACGCCGATAATTACTACAAAGTGCCTCCTTTGCTTCGCAAGGAGTGGCGTTTAAATAAAGGGTTAAATGTTATTGGCCCTAACGAGTACGACTGGGATTTGCTAAACAAGAATATTCGCGAGTTCAAGGAAGATATGATAGCCCGAATTCCTTGTATTGATATTATTCCTGAGCAGGTTGATGACCTTATCACCGATTTTCAGAAAATAAATGTGCTAATTATTGATGGGCTTTACGCCATTAAGGCAAATGAGGTGGACCTAAAAGTGTTTATTGAACTCACTTACAAAGAAACCAAGATGATGCAGCTAATGCGGGGCAAGGAAAATGTGGACGAATTCCGCACCAAAATTCTGCAGCGTGAGCATATGGGTGTATTGTCGTTAAAGCCCTTGGCACATCTAATTGTCGACAGGAATTACGATGTAAAACCTGCAGAATAGCAATATTTCATACTAAAATCAAAGGCTTCGGAACCCAAGATTTCCGAGGCCTTTGCTGTGTATGTATATTATTGTGCTATTCAACCACCCTAATCTCTGTCGATACGGGCATTGCCTTACGGTACACTGCGCTAACCCCACAGTATCGTTCTTCCGACAGGTTAACTGCTTTCTCTATTTTATCCATTGGCAAGTCTTTGCCCTTAAACTCATAAATAATTTTCATCTCTGAGTACTGCTTTGGATGTTCTTCGGTTTGCTCGGCTTCAACCCATATGCGCAGACCATCTAGTTCAACCCGCATTTTCTTAAGAATAGAAACTACATCCATTCCCGTGCAGCCAGCCAGAGCAACAAGCATTAGTGGTTTTGGCCTGGGGCCAGAATCTTTACCACCCACTTCGGGCGATGCATCTAGCACCAATTTATGTCCGTCCAGCTCAGTTTCAAAGGCCATATCGCCTTGCCAATCAATGTTAATTTTTACAGAACTCATATCAGTTTGTTTAGTTTGTTTTACATTAGGTCAAACAGTGAACTACTAAAAATGTTTAGCGTTCTTAAAAACGTGGAAACTGCCAAAACTGCTTAAATTGATTTTGCATATGGTTTGACATAGATACAATCAAATTTACAATTTTTTCAGATATTGTCAAGTACACCTTACCTATAAACGCTTTTAGGAGTGAGTGTTGTCTCGCAATTTGTTAAGCTATGATTATATCTAGTTTTATTGTTATCAGTGGTACAGTTTTTGAACCACTTATGGGTTAATTGATTAATAACCAAACATAAATAGCTATGAGAATAAATCTTAAAATTATTGCAGTTACGCTAGCCGTTTCGATGCTAGCTATGTCGTCATGTAAAGACGATAACGACCCAGAACTAGTACCAGCCGAGGAGGCCGAAGTTACAATGCAAACTATGGGTGCCGAAATGGAAACCACCACCCAGCAACTAATGACTACTCAAGGGTCAATAGCCATAATGAATTTGATGATGCTAACGGAGTTTGATATTGGAATGAAAAGTAGTTTAGCACCCTTGGCCTCGTCGTTTGAGTTTTTAAAGAACGATGAATCGCTGGCTAATAAACTAATTGGCGCTGTACCCAAAATGCTTTCGGCTAAGGAGTATCAAAATCCTTTGTTGATGAAAGGTACCTTTACATGGAATTTTCTGAGAGGCTCATTTGAGGTAAGTGATGAGCCTAAGGACAAGCTGATTTACGTGTTTCCATCAGATCCAACACAAACAGAAAATAATGCAACCTTAACCATCTCAAAATTCGAAATAATTGAAAGTGGCGAAGATTATTTCCCTACCTCAGTTCAAATGTCTCTTGTTGTAGGTGATCAACCAGTTATGTCGTTGGACTACGATGCTAACCAAGCAGAAATGGCCATTAATAGCCTAGATATAACCCTAACGCTAGTTCCTTTCGAGATGACTTCTTCAGTTGCAGTAACCGGAGCCGATACATACGTTAAGGTAGATGCTAGCGCTAGCATTAAGAACCAGAACATAACCATTGCTTCAACCAGTATGGAAATGCAGTTTGACGATATGACCTCACTTGATCCATTTATTATTGATAAGGATTTGGAGCCTACAACAGCAAAGGGTTATATGCAAATGGGAGAGATTAAGGCTCAGCTTGATATGGCAATGGCTGCATACTCCGATGCTATAGAGGGGATTTCTGATAAGGTTAAGATTGAAACTGCTGCTAATGCTAACCTGTTGGTTGCTTTTTACACCTATCCCGGTGGATTAAAACTCGGTGATATAGTTTGGAAGTGGGATACAGCTGAAATGGAACTTGTTGCTTATTTTAAGTTCAACAATGGCGTTGAGAAACCATTAGAAGAGGTACTCGATTTAGAAGAGAATTTTTTTGATATTTAAGTCTACCCTTTGTTAATATTAAAGGCCGTGTTTTTGCACGGCCTTTAATATTTAATAAAGCCCCCACTAAAAGGGGTGAGGGCTGGAGCTATTGTAGCTACGAGAAAAAACAACTAACCGCACTTGGAGTTACCACAGCTTGTACATATTAGACAACCCTCTTGGTAAATCAACGACTCGGCTCCACACTCGGTACATTTTTGGCCTGTTTTGGCTTTTGTTCCGTTGGGGATATACTTGCGTAGCGCACGCTCAACACCAGCGTTCCAAGTGTTTATTGTTTCGTTATCTAACCGCAACGAGCTAATTAGGTTCACCACATCGGGAATTGGCATCCCGTTGCGAAGCACACCCGAAATTAGCTTGGCATAGTTCCAAAATTCTTTGTTAAACATATGCGACAGGCCACCAATGGTATTGGTGTATCCGTATCTATCTACATACTGAAAATCGTAGCGACTGCCATTCTCATCTTTTATTTTTAGGATACGGCCATTGGTAACGCTTTTTGGTATGGGCAGCACATCATCTTCCGACAAACCGGTGAATATTTCGTAGGGTTTATCGTTATATAGCCCAACAAAAGCAATCCAGTTCTCATGCTTATTCTTAAAGCGAATAATCTCACAGTCTAGCACCGGTGGTCTTTTGGCAGGGGCAGCATTGGACTTTTCTTCCGTTTTCTTTTTTGATGATATAAGAACTCCATCACGTGAGCCATCGCGATAAACAGTACATCCCTTACAGCCACTTTCCCATGCGGTTTGGTAAACTTTGGCTACCATCTCCTCCGATACGTCAGAGGGGAGGTTCACGGTTACGCTAATGGAATGATCGACCCATTTCTGAATCATCCCTTGCATCTTTACCTTGCTTACCCAATCCACATCGTTTGATGAGGCTTTGTGGTAGGGCGATTTTTCAACCAACTTCTGAACGTCTTCCTCTGAGTAGGTTTTCACCTCTTCGGGGTTGTAGCCGTTAACCTCAAGCCAGGTTAGGAACTTGTGGTGGAAAACGTTGTACTCTTCCCATGAATCGCCTACCTCGTCGGTAAACGAAACTGTTACATTTTGGTCGTTAGGGTTAACTTTGCGCCTACGCTTGTAAAAAGGCATAAATACAGGTTCAATGCCCGATGAGGTTTGGGTCATAAGGCTGGTAGTGCCAGTGGGTGCTATTGTAAGCAATGCAATGTTCCTGCGACCGTATTTTATCATATCGTTGTAAAGGGTTTCGTCTTCTCCCTTTATGCGGTTGATAAATGGATTGCTCTTTTCGCGTTGAGCATCGAAAATGGGGAATGGCCCACGTTCGCGTGCCAAGTTCACTGAAGAACGGTAAGCCTCAACGGCTAAGGTTTTTTGAACTTCAACGGCAAAGTCAATTCCGTTGTCGGAGCCATATTGTAGGCCTAAGGCAGCTAGCATATCGCCTTCGGCGGTAATGCCTATGCCGGTACGGCGTCCTTGAATTGCCTTTTGTCGGATTTTGCTCCAAAGGTTTCGTTCTACTGCCTTTATCTCTTCATCCTCAGGGTCTCTATCAATTTTTGCCTGTATGGCATCAATTTTCTCAAGTTCAAGGTCAATAATATCGTCCATCATCCGCTGTGCAAAGTGTACGTGCTTAGCAAACAGGTCGAAATTGAATTTTGCCTGTGGGGTGAATGGTTCCTCAACGTATCCGTATAGGTTCAGTGCCAGTAAGCGGCAGCTATCGTATGGGCAAAGAGGAATTTCACCGCATGGGTTGGTCGATACGGTTCGGAATCCCAAATCGGCGTAGCAATCGGGTACCGATTCACGAATTACTGTATCCCAAAACAGAACACCTGGCTCAGCCGATTTCCAAGCGTTATGAATAATCTTTTTCCAGATAGCCTGAGCATCTACCTCCTTGCGGTAGGTTGGGTTGTTTGATGTTACTGGATACTGTTGAACGTAGGGTTTACCCTCAATTGCCGATTGCATAAAATCGTCGTCGATTTTTACAGAAACGTTGGCTCCTGTAATCTTCCCTGCTTCCATTTTGGCATCGATAAATTGTTCGGCATCGGGGTGTTTGCTCGATATGGATAGCATAAGCGCGCCACGGCGACCATCTTGAGCTACCTCGCGGGTAGAGTTGGAGTAGCGTTCCATAAAGGGAACAACGCCTGTTGAGGTTAGCGCGCTGTTTAGCACGGGGCTACCCTTAGGGCGTATGTGCGAAAGGTCATGGCCAACACCACCACGACGTTTCATTAGCTGTACTTGCTCCTCGTCAATTTTCATAATGCCTCCGTAAGAATCGGCATCGCCCTTTGAGCCAATTACAAAGCAGTTCGATAAACTTGCAATTTGGTGCGGATTGCCAATGCCTGTCATGGGACCTCCCTGAGGGACAATATACTTGAACTCCCTTAGCAGTTCAAATATATCCTCCTCGCTCATGGGGTTGGCATATTTTTGCTCAATCCGTGCAATTTCGCGAGCCAATCTACGGTGCATGTCGTCTGGTGAGTGCTCGTAGATATTGCCGTACGAGTCTTTTAATGCATACTTGCTTACCCAAACCTTTGCGGCCATCTCGTCGCCTTTAAAATAACCGGTTGAGGCAGCCATAGCCTCTTCGAAGGTGTAGGTCTTTTGTTTCTCTTTAATCTCATTCATTACTGGAACGTCTCCTTTATTCATAATGGCGTGTTGGTATTATATTTTTATTTCGATGCTTTGTTTTTATGATGCTGAAAAAAAGAGCAGTAAAAAATTTTTCAGCGCAAGAAAAAGTGATTGCAAGGTATGAAACCAAAATTAAATGCGCCATGCTTTGCTTGTTGAAGAAATAAACAATTCCGCAAAGTTATTAACAGTGTAATGCGTTGAAAATTAGGCGGTAAACCAAACAAACTGATACCGAGGGATTAATGTCTGAGTGCCTGTTTTTACAGGTGATTGGGGGATTTTTAATCGCATTCTGTTGATAAAATCGGACTGGGATATTAAGCGTTTTTTAGGTTGACGAAAAAAACTTAAGGTTGTAAGTTTGGTTTTCTCCTTCCAGTTAATTTTACAGAAAGTAAGAATAATGGTAAATATCAGTTGGGCTAATAGTAGGTGATTTTGCGAGTAACTCTATTCTCTAACTTTTTATTTCTAATCTTGTTGTTTCGGCCAAGTTTTACCTGATAGGTTTCTTTAACTACCCAGTTGTTATCGTTATCGTACTGATACTCGTAGTAGTAGGCTTGGTCGCCTTTTACAGCGTGGGTAAGCGTTTCAACCATAACATCTCCATTGGGGTAGAATTTACGTTCTACGCTATCGAACGAGAAAGGCTTTAGCGGATCGATAGGATAAGAGGCAGTGCCTGCAAAAGAGCGGTTGGCTCGCTGTATTCTTACCCTAATTAGATTAGAGGGTTCCAAATACATAATGTTTTCGGTGTACACAAGGCCTTTGGAGTTGTATACCATTGCTGTTTCTATCTTGCCCTCTTCGTTTGGATTTAGAGTAGCCCATTGCCAAAGTTCACCATTTTTATAAACCTCAATGCGTTTGGGTAAATTATTTTCTGAGTCCCACTCAATCCGCACCTCCTCTTCGGTCCATCCTCTAAAGTTAGCAAAAGAACGTTCGTGTTTTTTTATAAGATATTTACCTTCCTGATACTCCCATTTAGTTTCGTTGGTTGTACCACCTGCCGAGTTATAGGTGACGCTTGAGGTAATGTATCCCAGCTCATTAAAATGTTTCACTATCCGGGTTGGCGACGAGTTAATTCCATCGATAATGATTTCTGATGTTTCCTCAATCGATTTGTAGGGGTTACCATTGCTAATATCGGGTTGTGGCGATAACCAGTAACCAACCATTGGCTGGCTATTGGCAATTGACGTTGCTAATAAGAAAGAAATAAGCAGAAATAGCCTGCAAATCATTTGTTTTTATTTGATGTTTATCTACAAATGTACA
>CAZTFJ010000005.1:0-22487 GCA_964612255.1 uncultured Rikenellaceae bacterium
GCCTCAATAAAATTACCGTAGTTAACATGCTGCAGCGCAATTCCAAAGTTGCCAAGCGTTTTATGGTTTCTGTAGTACGAAACTAGCCCGTATTTAATATCGGCAAAGTAGCTTACAAACGACATCGATACCTGATTGTGCAATGCGCTGGTAAGATGGCTCGGATTGGTTAGCACAATGCCGTGGTCGGCTTCGTCTAATGCAGCCACTTTACTGCCAAGGGCTGCTGTGCGCGGTGTTATGGGTAGGTTTAAAAAACCGTAAGTGCTTGCATCTCCAATTTGCGCCATGGCCAATGTCGATTTAGCCAAAAGAATAATAAGAATAAGCCAAGTTTTATTGCGCATCGCTTAGTGGAGATGTGAGGATTGTTTATATCAGCAAAACTAATAATTGTTCACTTTATTGCAGCATTGTAAATGCCAATTATTTGTTGGGTATAGCTATTGGGTTGTTTTTGTGCCTTTTGTCGATTTTAATGGGTGATTGCATAGAGATTAGCGGGGATAGGTTAACTTTGCTGTCCATTATTAAAAAAGGAGCGAGGCGTGGTAAAAGAGGGAGAACCAATTCTTTTTGCGGTAAAACCATTTGCAGGCATTGGCAACATAGAGAAACTTTCCGAAAAGATTTCGAGAGCGTTGCACAGTAGCCGTTACCATGCCGTTGTGCATACCATTGATGGTGCAGATGATACAAAGGTTTTAGTTGGAGATTTTATTCGTAATGGGCACAACAAGGTGTTTGCTGTTGGGGGGAATGAAGCGGTTAACCTGGTGGCCTCGTGCTTGGTTAATGCCGATGCAACTTTGGGTATTGTTCCGTTAGGTGCAGGCAATGGACTGGCGGAGCATCTGCGAATACCAAATGATGAAAGCAGAGCCGTAAATCTTGTTCGTAGGCAAAAAGTTTCAATGATAGATTGCGGGATAGCCAACAATGAAACTTTTTGTTGCGGAGCAGGATTTGGTTTAAGTGCAGATGTAGCTGTAGCCATAAACAGCTCGCCTAAACACTACTTTGGGCAAATGGGGTTAGCTGTCCTTAACCGTTTTGCAAATGCTAAAGCAGAAAACTACTTGATAAATGTTGGTGGGCAAGAGGTGCGAAAGGCTGCCTATTCTTTATCAGTATCTAATGCATCGAAGTTAGGTCGGAGTATTCGCTTCTCACCCGATGCCGATATTACCGATGGCTTTCTGGATGTAACCATTATAAGTCCCTTCCCCGGTTTTTTTAAGGCTGGTGTTGCTTTAAGGCTGTTTAATGGCAAAATAGGCAAAAGTAGGTATGTTGAGATATTCAGAGTTCGCAAAATTCAGGTAGAAAAGATTGGCGATTCAGGAAAGTTCCATATCGACGGAAAGGAAATGCCAGAAACTCGCAGAGTAAATTTTGATATTAAATCGCTAGGCATTAAGGTTTATGTTCCTTAGCCTTTTAGCTGCGCTCTTATCTGTTCCATTACGTTGAATACTGCAGGGCAATAGGCAATATTTTTTTTGGTGATACTGAGTATTTGTCTCATTTTACGCCTATCGGTATGTGGGTATTCTCGGCATGCCTTTGGACGTTGCTCGTATATTTGGCAATAGTTGTCGGGTAGCAAAAAGGGGCAGGGCGATTGTGTGAAAACATAGTCACCATCGGAATCGATTCTAAGAAATTTCTCAGCCACCACCGAAGGTTTAAGCCCTAGCGCTTTTGACATTCTGTCAATATCCCTATCGGTAATAATTGGGCTAATGCTTTTGCAACAGTTGGCGCATTGAAGGCAGTCGATGTTCTCGAATGCTTTGTGGTGAGCATCGTTGAACATGTTGTCAATCTTATCGCTGGGCAATTTCTTTATCTTTTTTAAAACTTGTTGATGCTCTTGCCTAAGCGATGCGGCTAGCTCTTTTAGCCTTTTTATGTTGTATCCGTCTCCTTTATCCACGCTTAAAAGCACTTTTTAGCATTCCCTTTTTCATTTGCGATAGTAGTAGGCCTAGTATAACAACCAAAATACCAGTCATTTTTAGTATTGTTAGGCTTTCGCCCAGTAAAAAGTATGCAAAAATTGCCGTTAGCGCTGGTATGGCGTTGGTAAATATATTGGCCTTTGTGGCGCCTAAGTGCTTTATGGCGTATGTAAAGAATATGAAAGCAAAACTCGATGCAAATATGCCAAGGTTTAGCAAGGGGAGTACTACGTCCCAGGTGGGTTTTACCTGAATAAACTCTTTAAAATCGAGCACAAAGAATAGGGGAAGAAAAAAAACTATGCCAAAAAGGTTTTGGTAAGCTACAATAGAAAAAGAGTTGTACTTGTCTGTTAACTTTTTGATAATAAGGGCGTAAATAAGCGCTGAAATTACGGCTAGGGCAAGAAAAGCTATGCCAATAGGATTTACATCCGATATGTCGAATCCTTGATGGAAAATTACCAGTGCAACACCAACAATTGAGACAATAATGCCAAGAAAGTTCATCATGGTGATTCGCTCCTTAAGATAGTAGTAGGCACCAATGGGGCTGAATAACGGAATGGTGGCAATTATTACCGCAGCCAATGTTGAGGGAGTTAGGCTAACTCCGTAGCTCTCTCCTAAAAAGTACAGGAATGGAGATAAAAAGCTTAGGAAGAGAAATGTTTTAATATCTTTCTTTTCAATACGGTTCAGGCGGCCAATGGAGGCAGTGAAAATGAAGAGCAAAACGCTCGATATGATTAGGCGCATAAGTACCAGCGAAACAGGTTTGTAAAGTACCAAAACCTCCTTGTACCAAATAAATGAAAGTGCCCAAAAAAACATTGCGAAAAATGCGCTTAGGTAAACCGATATTAACTTTTTGGTCATGCTGTGGTGATATTGTTTATTTAACTAGATTTTGACTGCCAAAAGTAAAAAGGTTTGATGTAAGAATTGCCATTCGATTAAAAAATCCTAAAACACCAATAAAAATCGTTTTCGGAGTGGGCTGTTGCCCATAAAATTAATAATTTTACACAAGTAAAAATTGTACTATGGATGAACTTATACGGTTACGTCACGAACTACATAGGAATCCAGAATTGTCTGGGCAGGAGCGGGCAACAGGCAAACGCATTAGGTTTTACCTTAATAAGTACCGGCCCGATGAGCTGCTAACCGGAATTGCAGGAGAGGGCATGGCAGCTATATATAATGGAGTGGATTCTGGCCCAACCATTATGCTTAGGTGCGATATGGATGCTCTACCCATTACCGAGGCCGTAAATAGGCAGCATATGTCATCGGTACCTGGCGTGTGTCATGCTTGTGGCCATGATGGCCATATGGTTATGGTATCGGGGGTGGCCGCTAAGATAAAAGAAAATCCAATTAAAAGAGGACGCGTAATCCTGTTCTATCAGCCATCAGAAGAAAATGGATTGGGTGCTCGTCAATCAATTGAGAGGTTAAAGGAGTTAAACCTTTTCCCCGACTATGCCTTTGCCTTTCATAATATGCCAAAATTCCCTTTGGGTAGCATTGTCCTAGGGAAAAACACTTTTTCGGCGGCATCCAAAGGCCTTGTTATAAGGCTGGTTGGTATGAGTTCGCACGCAGCGCATCCCGAGAAAGGGAATAATCCGGCATTGGCCATTGCTAAAATTACGCAGGAACTTTGTTCACTAACCAGCAAGCATACTTTTAACCAGTTTGTGCTGCTTACCGTTATACATATACGTTTGGGTGAGGTGGCATTTGGCACATCGCCCGGTGAAGGGCAAATTATGGTTACCCTTCGTTCTTTCGACGATAGAGATATGGAGAAGTTGTCGGAAATGGCAATTAATGTGGCTCGTGAAATAGGAGTAAGCCATGGGTTGGCGGTAGAAACATCAATTACCGACGATTACCCTGCTGCATTGGCCGATAAATCGTTAACTAACTTGGTTAGCGAGGTTGCCTTGGCACATGGATATGATATTGTAGAACTGGATGAGCCCAACCGTTGGGCCGAGGATTTTGCCAACTTTACGCAGCAATGTCCTGCCATTCTTATGGGTTTGGGAGTAGGTCTAGATGTGCCCGATTTGCATAGCCCAGATTACGATTTCCCCGACGAAGCGCTAGAAATAGGGGTTAATTTCCTCGACTCAATTATTACCAAACTTTTAAGATAACCAAAGTGCTGCCTAATTGCTCTGTGGAATTGGCTAATCTGCCTTTCATTTACGCTTATTTTAGTACTTTTGTGGTTTCATAAACAATATTTGATATAAATTTTTAAATCCTCAATGGCAATGAACAGAGTAAAACTGTGGGACAAGGAATTTGTTATAAGCTATCCGGCAAATGAAATTAAAAGGGATATTGAAACCATGGCAGCAGCCATTAATAGGGATATGGGCTCCGAGGAAAAACCTCTGTTCATCAGCGTGTTGAATGGTTCTTTTATTTTTACGGCCGATTTTATTCGCCTTGTAGAGTTCCCTTGCGAAATATCGTTTGTTAAGCTGGCGTCTTACCAAGGAACAGAAACTACAGGTGAGGTAAATCAGCTAATAGGACTTACCGAGAAAATTGAGGGGCGTACAGTGGTTATTCTCGAAGATATTGTTGATACAGGAATAACGCTAGGGAAATTGGTGGCCACCTTGAAAGACCATAATCCAAAGGATATTAAAATTGCCACATTGCTATACAAGCCCGATTCGTATAAAGGCGATTTAAAAATTGATTATGTGGGCAAATCGATACCCAACGACTTTATTGTTGGCTATGGATTAGACTATGATGGCTTGGGACGAAATTTAGCCGATATATACACCTTAGCATAGCGGTGTAAAATGAAACCCTAAAGCAATATGCTGAATATTGTACTATTTGGACCCCCGGGAGCGGGTAAGGGAACACAATCGCTAAAAATTGCGAAAAGGTACAACCTTATACATCTTTCAACGGGCGATATTCTGCGAAGTGCTATTGAGCGAAAAACACCTAACGGGATTTTGGCTCAAGACTATATGGATAGGGGTGATTTGGTTCCCGATGAGTTAGTGGTTAGCATAATTGGGCGCCGACTGGATGAGCATAAGCATAAAACCAATGGTTTTATATTCGATGGTTTTCCGCGTACAACATTGCAAGCCCAGGAACTAGATAATAAACTCGAAACCATTGGGTGTCCCATTACCTTAATGCTTGGCCTCGAAGTCGATTACAACGAGCTTATTACTAGGCTTCAGAAACGATCTAAGTATAGCGGTAGAATTGACGACCAAGATATTGATATTGTGAAAAATAGAATAAGTGTATACAGCAAATCTACACGTCCGGTTATGGAGTATTATAAATCGCTAGGTAAGTATTTTGGAGTTAACGGAATGGGAACCATCGATGAAATTTTTGAACGGATTTGCAAGGTGTTAGATAGTTACGTTTAGTTTTTTTAAAGATAGTAATACAATCAGATAACAAGTTATGGCCTCATCGAATTTTGTTGATTATGTGAAGGTTTTTTGCCGTTCTGGCAAGGGTGGGGCTGGTAGTGCTCACCTTAGGCGCGAAAAGTTTGAGGCCAAAGGTGGCCCCGACGGAGGCGATGGAGGCCGAGGTGGCCACGTTTACCTTCGTGGTAACGAGCAGCTGTGGACCCTTATCCACTTAAAATATCAACGGCATATTTTTGCCGGGCATGGCGAGTCTGGCGGACGTAGCCGTAGTACCGGTGCCGATGGTAAGGATGTTACCATTGAGGTGCCACTAGGTACAGTGGCTATTGATACTGAAACTGGTGAACGTATTTGCGAAATTACGGAGCACAATCAGGTTGCAACGTTGGTAAAGGGTGGGCGTGGCGGCCTGGGAAACTGGCATTTTAAATCGGCAACTATGCAAACACCTCGATTTGCCCAGCCAGGCGAAGATTGTGTTGAGGGATGGTTTGTGCTGGAACTGAAAATTTTGGCCGATGTTGGATTGGTAGGTTTCCCAAATGCTGGTAAATCAACGCTATTATCGGCGGTAACTGCAGCAAAGCCCAAAATTGCCGATTAACCTTTTACTACATTGGTTCCCAATGTTGGAATTGTTCCCTATCGCGATCATCGTTCGTTTGTAATTGCCGATATCCCCGGAATTATTGAGGGTGCCCATGAGGGCAAAGGCTTGGGTATCCGTTTTCTAAGGCACATCGAGCGTAACTCTATGCTGCTTTTTATGATTCCTATTGATAGCCCTAGCATTAAGGATGAGTACAATACGCTGGTGAACGAGCTGGAGCAGTTTAACCCCGAACTGCTCGACAAGCAACGCCTACTTGCCATTACCAAGTGCGATATGGCCGATGATGAGATAAAAACCGAGGTGGCTAAGGAATTACCCGATGTGAAAAGTATTTTTATCTCGTCGGTTACAGGCGAGGGAATTACAGAACTCAAGGATATGCTTTGGGAAAGCCTAAATATGAGTTGCTAACAATACTAGGAAAAATTTGTGAACGATTCAAATGTGATGTATATTTACACCACAAAAAATATAAACTATGCCAAGACAAAGTATATCTTTCTCGAAACCAAATGATGAATGGTTAAAAGCTCAGATAGACAGCGAGGAATATTCCAGTAAAAGTGAACTTGTAAATGATTTGATTAGACAGGCTAGAAAACAGCAAGCTCATATTGACTGGATTAGAGCAAAATTGGAAAATTCCGAAAGAAGTGGGTTTACAAGTGACACCAAAGAAGAGATTTTAAAACAGTCAAAGTCTCTTCTTAATGGCTGAGTATAGATTAAGTAATGCAGCCAAAGAGGATTTGATTCGTATTCATCATTTTGGAGTCAAAAAGTTTGGCATTGCTCAAGCTGACAAATACTTTGATTCTTTTTTTGATTACTTTGAAATCATTGCAGAAATGCCATTTGCATTTGAATCTGTGGATTATATAAGAGCAGGATACAGGAGATGTCCTTGTGGTTCTGACACCATATATTTTAGAATTAATGGTAGTATGGTTGAGATAATGGCAATTGTTGGAATGCAGGATTTGAAAAAAATACTTTAAGCCCTTAGGGCTATAATTATTTATAGGTTAAAAAAGTACTGTTGGGAACAAGGGGTTTAAGCAATGTTGGGGATGCGATGACTAAGAGTTAGCAGAGCCCGCACGGGGGCGCCCCTAACGGCGGATGACGACGCTGCGCCACGCCATCCCCCACTGCTCACAACCCCTAGCCGTTATGATGTTGATTGATACAAAACAATTTTATTGAATCTAGTATGAAAAAATATTTTAAATCTTTGTTTGTCCTTCTTTCTTTAGTTTTAGTTATGTCATGCGATAAGGAAGAGGTTGTATTAACACAGGCTGAATTAATATCAAAAGAGCTTCAGGCTGTTATTGTTGACGAGGATATTGATAGGGTGATGAACTTTCCTGTTGGCCAAAGCTGGGGCAATACCTGGGTCTTTGGCGATTATGGGAAAGACTATAAGTTCGAGGGTGAATTTGTTTATATTGAGGGCGAAACATATTATCTTAATAGTTTAATAAAATATCAGATTGGCGAAAAAAACTCAGATGATAAAGTAGTTCGATTTCTTCTTCTATCCTTTTATTAGCGAGGGTATTATGTAAAAAATAAACTAGAATAATTCAATATCTTGCTTATGATTGAATGGTTGCAGCAGCTCGACACAACTCTTTTCCTATACCTAAATAGTTTAGGAACCCCTTTCTGGGATCCAATAATGATATTTTTTTCGGGTAAGCTTACCTGGTTGCCTTTGTACATTCTTATTGTGCTATTTATGTACTGGCAGTTTGGTTGGCGTTTGGTGTGGCCATTGTTAGGAGCGGCTTTGGTGGTTACGCTTGCCGATCAAACCTCGGTTCATCTATTCAAAAATATTTTTGAGCGTTTACGACCATGCCACGAGCCTGCTCTGCAAGATATTGTTAGGTTGGCAACCGGTCGTTGTGCGGGTGGCCGTTTTGGTTTTGTGTCGTCGCATGCGGCCAACACGTTTGCCGTGGCGGTTTACCTCTCTTTTCTTTTTAAGCGCAAATGGTTTTCGGCATTTATTCTCATTTGGGCTGCTGGTGTATCGTATAGCCGTATCTATCTTGGGGTTCATTACCCTGGCGATGTGATTGGTGGCGTTATCCTTGGGGCTATTTGTGGGTATGCCGTTTGGAATTTACTCTTTGGATTTCACCGCGTTTGGGGTATTCTAAAACCGCGTAGTTAACCTATCTATTTATTGTTGGACCGTTGGTGGTTTCTTAACTTTTCCATGACCAGCACAAAACAGCTGGACAATGGAAAGTTATGGTTGTTTTGGAACAGGATGGAATATTCTGAGGTGATTTTGCGGTCATTCCAATGTCGATTTGGGGACAAGGCGAGAAAACGGAAATGCATTACAAGCTCAAACTTCTATCCTGAAAATTGATTATCTTTGTACAAAACATACTGATATGAATAGCAGGAATTTAATACGGTTTGATTGGGCTATTAAGCGATTGCTAAGGAATAAGGCAAATTTCACAGTTCTTGAAGGGTTTCTGTCGGAATTGCTGAAAGAAAAGATTACCATTGAAACCATCCTTGAAAGTGAAGGGAACCAAAAATTTGAGAACGACAAGTACAATCGGGTTGATATTCTTGTAAAAAACTCAAAGGGTGAAATGGTGATAGTTGAAATTCAAAACCAAAATGAATATGATTATTTCCATAGAATGGCGTATGGAACTTCAAAAGTAATTACAGAATACATATCGGTTGGAGAGCCATACAAAAACGTTAAGAAAGTTTATTCAATTAATATTGTTTACTTTGATCTAGGACAAGGAGACGATTACATTTATTACGGAAGAACTGATTTTCTGGGAGTTCATAAAAAAGACAAATTAAAGTTATCTGATAAACAAGTTGAGATACTTGGGAAAATCGAACCTTACGAAATTTTCCCTGAATATTACGTTATAAAAGTCAATCAATTCAATGACAATGCAATATCAACACTTGATGAATGGATATACTACCTGAAAAACAACGAAATTAGGGATGAGTTCACAGCACAAGGCATTGATAAAGCAAAAGAGCTATTAAGAGTAGATAAATTATCGGAAGAAGAATTAGTCAATTACAAAAAGTACCAAGAAGATTTGAGATATAGTGTAATTATGGCGTGGACACTAAAAATTGATGCAGAAGATAGAGTAAAAAAAGAAAAAGCAATTGAGATAGCGAAAGGAATGCAAAGAAAAAAGATTAGCATAGAAACAATAATTGAATTAACAGGTCTTACAAAAGAAGAAGTAGATAAATTATAAACCAAGCCCAGCCCCCAACAAGGGGGTGTAGTTAATGGGTGGATATTAAAGTAAACGTAACGGGTACGCCCGCAACATTTTGTTTTCGTCAGGGAGCGAAAACGTTGGCTACGAACTCCCTCACTAGCCACAAACCCCAGCCGATTTAAACGCTGCAGTAGGTTAAAATCTGAAGTATATAAAGGGCTGTATGTCGGCTGTTTTAAATTGAAGTACTACAAAACTGGCTACAATAGTAATTACTAGCTTAGCCCAAAGTGGCAGTTTAATAAATGTGCCTCGGTAATACTCTTTCCAGCTTACTGGTAACCAGTGTGCAGTTAGAGCAATCCCAACTAAACCAATTATTGGAGTGTAGCTTGCTATGGCTGCTAGTACAGAGTTCCAACCAAAGCGTGTGGCTATTTGCCTTAGCATTTCCCAAGCCTTTGCCATAGAATCGGCTCTGAAAAACACCCACGAAAGGGCAACGATATGGAATGTGAAGATGGCAGAAATTATTCGTCTCCAAAGTGGGCTGGATGTTTTGGCCGATGGCCAAATTTTTTGCCACACCTTGTGAACAGCCAACGATATGCCATGAATACCACCCCATATAACAAACCGAATGTTAGCGCCGTGCCATAGCCCGCCAAGCAGCATGGTTATTAGTAGGTTTACGTATGTGCGAACTGTTCCCCTTCGGCTTCCGCCTAGGGGTATGTAAAGGTAGTCGCGCAACCACGACGATAGCGAGATGTGCCAACGATGCCAAAAATCGGTTATGTTTACCGCTTTGTAGGGAGAGTTAAAGTTAATGGGCAGCCTAAAACCCAGCAGTAGCGCTACGCCAATGGCCATATCGGTGTACCCCGAAAAATCGCAGTAAATCTGTATTGAGTAACCGTAGGTGGCCAGCAAGTTCTCGAACCCAGAATAGCTTAGAGGGCTGGCAAATACACGGTCAACAAAGTTTATTGAGATGTAGTCCGATATTACTACCTTTTTAATCATCCCATTAATAATAAGAAATAGGGCGTAGCCAAATTCGTTTTTGGTAAGGCTATACTTTTTGTGTAGTTGTGGTATAAACTCCGCTGCGCGTACAATTGGCCCGGCAACTAGCTGCGGGAAGAAAGATACGTAAAACCCAAAGTCGATAATGTTTTTTACTGGCTCTACTTTTTTTCTAAAAACATCTACGGTGTAGCTAATGGTTTGAAAAGTGAAAAACGATATGCCAACGGGTAGAAGAATTGATGTGATATCGAAATTTGTGTTTAGTAAGGAGTTTGACCAGTGCGATAGGAAATTAAAGGGTTGAATAGTAGAGCCAAAAATACTGTTGACGGAGTTTGTGAAAAAGTAGCTGTACTTGAAAAATGAAAGTACCGATAGGTTGATAACAACGCTAAGCGTAAGGTACATTTTTCGTTTCCAACTGGTTTGCGTTGTGTAGATTAGTATTCCCAGAATATAATCGCAAATGGTAGAAAAAATCAAAAGAAAAAAGAAGAACCCGCTGGATTTGTAGTAGAAAAACAGGCTGAATGCCAACAGGTACAGGCTGCGTAACTTGTGGGTTTTGTATACTAACGAGTAGCCAAGCAAAAGCAGTGCAAAGAATAGCCAAAACGACCCCTCGGTAAAAATTAGCGGGCGGCTCTCGGTGTATGTAAAAAACTGCTGTATGTAATCCAAAAGGTTACTCATTGCCCATTAGCTGTTAGTTTATGGTTGGTGTTATAGCCTCGAAAAGTAAGGCGCCCTGTAACCTGTAGCCCTTTCGGTTTAGGTGAAGCATATCACGGGCGCACAGCCCTTTCTCTGCCCACAGATCAATGCTGCCATCGCCGCCCATAACGTTGTAAAAATCCCACACGCCACAATGCTCGGTTTTTGCAACATCTTTTATGGCTCGTTCTATGGTTTTTAACAAATTGTTTTTATCTGTTCCATTTATAAGGTGGTCGCCTGGCGTGGTTAGTATTATTATTGTATTCGGACTAGCCGCTTTTATGGTGTTAATTAGTTTCTTTAGATTTCGTTTAAAAACCCCACGCCTAAATGCTGGGTTGTAAACATCGTTGGTGCCTAGCGAAATGATAACAAAATTTGGGGTTAACTGACCTACTTGCTGTGCAAAGCGTGACGATTTTAAAAATGTTGCAACCGTTGCCCCGTTTACCCCTGCCGAGTGATATTTTAACTTCGATAAATTATTGTCAAGTTCAATTCCATGTAGCCATAACTCACCGCTGTTTAGTTGGCTGTTGCTGCCAATGGTAATAATTTTTGAAGGATTAGTGAGTGAGTATGTGGCGCTATTTATACTACGTTCAATAAGTGTTCCTTCTCCTTTTAGGTAAGGGAAAACCAACGGTTCATTAGAGTTGAAAAAAATTCTTACCCTATTGAATAGTGATCCGCTACTATTGTTTAAGGTTAATGTAAACTCATTATTAGTGCTTTTCGAAAGTGCCGACACCCCAAAAATGCCCACATCCGGACTATTAACTACTCGTTGCCATTGACCCTGTGAGGTGGCTGTAAAGTCATCGGGGTTGTTCGAACCCACCATTGCATGCGGAAATGTTATGCCGCGGGCACAGTTATCGTCGTTAAGCCATGCGGCAAGTAGCCTGCGGGTTTCGCCTGTAAATACATCGGCTTGTACGTGCGAGTCGCCTATGTGAAGTATTGTTAGCGGTTGATTTTGCTCCTGCGCTAGGTTTACTGCCTCGGTGAATCTATCGGCAAGGTTGGGCGCCGAGGAGTAGTCTATCTTATTCATATCAAACTTAATAAACCAGAGCGGTTCGTTGGTGTGTGGGCGTTCGGAGTATTTTGATATTCGTTTGGGTATAAAAACAATACTAAGGAGAATCACCATAGCTGCTGCAAGGTAAAAAGATATTTCCCTTTTATTTTTTTTTGGTGTTTTCCTGTTCTGTTCCATTATTCCTCTGGTTGGAGTGTTTGTGCATTGGTTATTGCGCTTTGCACATTTTCTTGAGCGGCTATATATTCGTTATACTTTTGCATTAGCGCGCTGTAAAACATCTCGGCTATTAAATTTGCACCTCGTAGGGTGAAGTGTACAAAATCCTTTGATGCAAGCGCAGGTTCAGCAAAAACCCATGCGGGCATTGAGTTCTGCCCACCCATTGCTTTGTAACAATCCCAAAAAGCAGCACCAGCCCTGGTAGCAGCATTAAGCTGAGCATCTCTTATCTTTTCGATATTTGGATACGAAACGTACTGTTCGCCTTCTCGTCTCGACATGTCGGAAACGCCAATAAGCAATATTGAAACATTAGGGGTGGCTCTTTTGAGAGCAGCTATTTGCCGATATATCTGGTTCTCGTAGTAGCTGTAACTGTCAACAATATGTGGCACAATGTTAACACCAAATTGTAGGATAATTAGTTTGGGTTTTACTTGTTGCAGAGCCTCTTTTAACGATTTGTTGTTGGCGCGAGTAAAATCTGTGCCTGAGCTACCTCTAAGGGCAATGTTATCAACAATAATACCAGTTGGCGACTCTAGCGAAATGCCGAAAATTAGTGGGCTTTGGTCGCCTTTAAAATCAATTCTAATGCTTTTTTCTTGTTTGGGAACTTTCCATGAAACTGCTTCTATCTTTTTTGTTGGGGCAATCATTTCGCCATCCTGTGTAGCTCCTTTGTATGCTACAGAAACCATGAAGGGCTCGGCTGCGTATCCATAAAAAAGTTTACATTGAGTAAAATTCCTGGCTGGGGTTGTGTACCTCCCTCGGCGTTCTAGTTTTATCCAAGCCTCGTTAAACCCGCCTTTCCGTGCGCGTCGTGTTTGGGTAAATGCAGAGTACCCGCCTAGCAAACCAAACCGATGCTCTACATCGCTATGCCCGAGGTCCGATACTAAAATTTGTCTCCAGTTGCTCGAAGTGGTTTGAAAAACCGCCCCTGGTTGGTAGCTGTGAGGAATGCCGTGGAGCAGGCCAACGCCGGTTCCCCCAAATTGCGATTGCAATCGCAATCGTAAGAATGAGGTAATCCTGTCGCCTTCAATTTGCGAATCGCCGTAATGCATAATTCTAACTTGTTGGCTACGGGTTTTGCCTGTTGCTAGTGCATCGAAAAAGGTTGAAAGCGCATTTGTTGTAGAGTCGGGGAACTGTATAGGTGTGAGCCGATTTTTAAGGATATCGGTAGTTGCTATTTTGTTGTTGGATTGTATTGATGTGGTATCGGTATCTATGTTGTTATAGGTTGTGGTATCGGTTGTTGTTTCATTAAGGTAAACATCGGACCATAACATTGATGTGTCGAGAATGCTGGCTTTTGATATGCTATCGATAAGCAAATCGAGTTGAACCAACTCCTTATGCAGCGTAAACTCATGAGAGTTGGTGCCCGAGTCGAAATTAAATAGCTGTTTTACCGAAGGGTAACGTATTGAGATCTTACCAACTTTTAAATCTTCCTTTGGGAAAAAAAGGCTTATGGCAGAAACGGCAGCAATAAGTCCTGCTATAATAAGAAAGAGTTTAAAAGGCTTTACCATAAGGGCTGGGTTTTCCTCGGGTTTTTCTGACCTAAATATACAATTTTTGCAATACTTAGCCTCAAAAAAACGGAAAACTACCAATGGCTATCCTTTGGGTTTAATCTTAAGCGTTTGGCCTGGTATTACCTTGTCCGAATTTAGGTTATTGATTCGCTTAATATCGGCAGAGCTTACGCCGGGGTATAGCCTGGCAATATCCCAAAGGGTATCGCCCCGTTGCACCCTGTAATATATGTAGTTAGGGTCGCTATTGCTAGGTGCCGAAGAAAGCTGTCCGCTTTTTCCGCCCTTTACGTAAATAGTTAGCCTTTGTCCAACCCTAATCATACTTCCCCTGATGTTGTTCCATGCTCGCAGTTGCGAAACCCTAACGCCATATCTCTCGGCAATTTTGCCCAGCACATCTCCAGGTTGAACCTTATATGTTATTTTACTGCTGCCATCAGGAACATAGTGACGATACGAGGCTGTGTATCGGCTTGGGCTAACCACATTATTCGGGTTAAAGTAAACAGAATCTTTGTAAGCAAATATCTCTTGCTGCTTATCAATAAAAGGGCCAATGGCCTCGAATGGTAGGTTTAGGGCCATTTGTTTGCTTTTAGCTGGGATAATGTCGGCTTTGTACTGCGGGTTTAAATCGCGCAGCGTTTTTATGGGGATATCTAGCATATGCGATACCTGCTCAAGGTGAAGCATACCCGATATCATAACCGTGTCGGTGGCTGCTGGCAGTGTCATTGGCACTGGGCGAATGTTATGCTCACGATGGTAGTGGAATGCATAGCTTGCAGCAATAAAGGCAGGGACGTATCCACGGGTTTCTCTGGGTAGGTAGTAGTATATATCCCAGTAGTTTCTTTTTCCGCCAGATCTTCGGATGGCCTTATTCACATTACCTGGGCCACAGTTATAGGCTGCAATAACTAGGGTCCAATCGCCATAAATTTTATATAAATCTTTTAGAAAACGTGCAGCTGCATGCGACGATGCTATGGGGTCGCGCCGCTGATCGATATACGAGTTGATTGTAAGGTTGTACATCCTCCCGGTGCCGTACATGAATTGCCACATTCCTGTTGCCCCAACTCGCGATATGGCTCGGGGGTTTAGCGCCGATTCTACAACTGGTAAAATTCGTAGCTCTATAGGAACTTGATGGGCATCAAGAATTTCCTCGAAAAGGGGCATATAGTGATCAGCCAAGCCGAGCATTACCTCAACTCGGTCTCGTTGTCGGTTGGTGTAAACATTTATAAAGTTTCGAACTATTGAGTTGTATGGGAGGTCAATTATTGAGTTCATATCTGCCAAACGCTGAATGTAAACCGAATCGGGCAGAAGTTTGTCGCTTGGCATTAAGCTGTCGGGTTCAATAACCGATAGCATATTAAGCGAATCCTGAGCCCCCTGAACGTACCAAAGGTTTAGAAGGCTGTCGAGGTTGGTTTCAAAATGCGACATCAATCCAAGCCCCTCAAGCGTAGAGTCTCTAAGCGTAGGGATTGTATCTTTGGTTGCATAAGATTTTTTTGATATAAGTAGTACGCTTGTGGCTATGATTAGCACTAGTGTAATTCGCTTCATATTTAGTTAAAATTTTAAGTTTACGCTTAATCCTAAGGTTGGTTTTTGATTTGGGTTACGAGCCAGATTGTTGTTGAAAATCATAGGCTCGCAGTTAAACGATAGGTCATCGCTCATGTCCCAATTGAAAAAATGGGCATCTACATATGCATCAATAACATTGAGTAGATAAAATCCCGCAAGGCCAATAATTGCTAAATCGCGGTTACGTCTGTAGGTATTTCGTATGAATATAAGATCCGTTTCGGAGCGGGTTTCGCCAAATTCGTTGTCGGGGTACTCCAGCAAAGCCTTTCCAAACCGTTTGTAGCCCCTCTGGTTAAAGTCGATAACGTAGTATATTGATGCAATACCCCCATAAACAAATGGAAGTTTCCATAGCTTTTGGTTGTAAATTTGTCCAAGGCCAGGCATTAAAGTTGAGAGAACCGTTGCTGTTAGCGGCGAGTGTGTTCCTTTGGTTCTAACAATTAGCGCATCGGCAATGCTGGCAATGTAAAAGGCTCCTGCACCAGCATAGTATAGGTTTCGCTGTATTTTTTGTTTAGTCCACTTCTCCTCAAAGCGATACTGCTCTTCTGGGCTGTAAAAAGGCTGGTTAAACTCGTTAATGGTTGCGTGATAATCTTTGTTTGCCTCGATGCCCAAATAAACCATAGATCCCATCCCGGCATAAAATGCAGGAATTTTCCAGTATTGTTTGTTTACCAATTGCCCCGATCCTGGGAGTATTTGTGAGGCAAGCCATACTTTGGATGTTGAAAGCGAGTCGCGCCAAGATGTTTTTACCTCTTGTGCTTGAGCGGCACTAAAAAATAAAAGGAGGGCAATCAGTAAATGATGCCCCTTTTGCGTGGTTGTTAATATGATGCGCTTATGTGCTTTCAAAACCCCAAGTGTTACTGCTAATTTATGAACGAATATGAGGAAAGGATATTACTCGCTAATGCGATTAAATCTTTCCATCAGCTCATCTAGCTCACCAGCTGTGCGGTAGTTGATTACAATTTTGCCGCTGCCTTTTTTCCCTGGTTTCACCTCTACACCCCAGCCAAACACATTTTGTAGTTTTTTCTGAAAGTTATCGAGTTCTTCGGGAATTTCATTATTCGGATCGCTCTTTTGCTCTTCCTTGGCCTTGGGCTGATTGGGTTCAGAAGCAGCTTTTACCAACTCCTCGGTTTTACGAACCGACAAATCATTCTCGATGATTTTTTGAAAGATGCTTATTTGGTGTTCCTTGTTTTCCAATGATATTAAAGCACGCGCATGCCCCATGCTAAGCGCCCTATCTCGGAGCCCTAGTTGTATCTCGGCAGGAAGTTTAAGCAGACGCAGGTAGTTGGTTACCGTTGCACGCTTTTTGCCAACCCTTTCCGATAGGCTGTCATGCGTTAGCTTGCATTCGTCAATAAGCCTTTGGTAGCTAATAGCCACCTCAATGGCATCTAGGTCTTCACGCTGAATGTTCTCAACCAGGGCCATTTCAAGCATTCCCTGGTCGTTGGCTGTTCTAATAAAGGCAGGAACAGTTTTAAGCCCTGCAATTTTAGATGCACGTAGTCGGCGTTCGCCCGAGATTAATTGATAACCACCATTAACAAGCCTAACGGTTAAAGGCTGAATAATGCCAAGCTCTTTAATTGAGTCAGAGAGTTCTTGAAGTGCCTCCTCGTCGAAAGTTGTTCTAGGTTGATATGGGTTGGCCTCAATCTTATTGATGTCAATTTCCTGAACTAAATCGTTATTGGTTTTAGGCTCTTCAGATTTTGTCTCAACCCTTGTTTTGGGTGACTCAGCATCCTCAATAAGTGCTCCCAGCCCGCGTCCTAATGCTTGTTTCTTAACCATCGTTTAAATATCGCTTGTGTAGGTAACTATGCTATGTATTGTTATTTCGCTTCTTGTTCTGCCTCGGCTGGCACTGTGTTTTTTTCAATTAGCTCGCGGGCAAGGTTCAGGTAGTTGGTAGAGCCGGTTGAGGCTGCATCGTATAGAATTACTGGTTTTCCGTAACTTGGCGCTTCGCTAAGCTTAATGTTGCGTTGAATAATGGTTTCGAACACCATTTGCTGGAAATGCTTTTTCACCTCATCAACCACTTGGTTCGATAGCCGTAGGCGTGCATCGTACATGGTAAGCAAGAAGCCTTCGATTTTTAATTCGGGGTTTAAGCGGGTCTGAATAATTTTAATGGTGTTTAGCAGCTTGCCAAGCCCTTCGAGCGCAAAATACTCACACTGCACAGGAATAACAACCGAATCGGCAGCTGTAAGGGCATTTACTGTTATTAGTCCAAGCGATGGTGAACAATCGATTAGTATGTAGTCGTAGCTGTCTTTAACTCCCTCAATTACGTTTTTTAGAATTTGCTCGCGGTTTGGCATGTTAAGCATTTCAATCTCAGCACCTACCAGGTCGATATGTGAGGGGATAAGGTCAAGCCCATCGATCTCGCTTTTGAGTATGGTTTCGCTAGGGTTCACCTCATCAACAAGGCATTCGTAGATGCTGTTCTCCACATTTCTTAAATCAAACCCAGTTCCCGAAGTTGCGTTGGCCTGAGGGTCGGCATCTATTAGCAGAACTTTTTTTTCAAGAACGGCTAAGCTAGCGGCCAGATTTATTGCGGTTGTTGTTTTACCTACTCCACCTTTTTGGTTTGCGAGTGCTATAACTTTTCCCATAACGTAAAGAGTTTATTCTAAAGATTTTTTTGATTGCGCAAAGTTATCCGATGCGTAAAAATGCTGGTAATTTTAGGGGCTACTAATATAAACATTGCGGTTGAACTTACCAACATGTTATCAACAATTCCTTTGTTTCGGCTCTGCAAAAATAGCTATTCTTTTCTAAAAAAATGGTTAGCATTTCTCATCCTGTTGGTCAATCTGTTTAAATATCTATAATTTAGCAAAAAATTTTTTTCTGGTGAAAAGTTGGTTTGTAATAGTTAATCCTGTGGCAGGCTCTGGTCGTGGAGAGCGCGATTGGCCTTTCATTAAAACTTTGTTGCAAAAGCATTCAATTGATTTTGATGTGGCTGTTACCCAGCGTAAATTCCATGCAGTGGAGCTGGTTGTTTGGGCTATAACGAATGGCTACCGGAAAATTATTTGCGTTGGGGGCGACGGAACCCTAAACGAGATTTTAAATGGGCTTTATATTCAGAAAATGGTTTTACCCAGCGATGTACCCGTTGCAACCATTGCTGTTGGTACTGGTAACGACTGGGCTCGATCGTACAATATTCCCAAGGATTATGAGCAGTGCGTTTTGGCTATAAAAGAGGGCTATGCTATTGTTCAGGATGTGGGTAGGGTTGATTACTTTGAGTCGCGGGTAAAGCAGTCGCGGTATTTTATAAATGCTGCGGGTGCTGGTTTCGATGCAGAGGTGGCTAGAGCTACAAATTTGCTAAAAGAGGAAGGTGCAAAAGGCCGATGGCTATACCTATGGGCAATTCTTAAATCGCTTGTCTCTTTTCGTTCTTCAGCAGCAAGTGTACAAATTGACGGGAATAAAAAAACAGGAGAGGTTTTTAGCGTTGTGCTGGGTATTGGGAAGTACAACGGTGGGGGTATGATGCAAACGCCTAATGCCCTGCCCAGCGATGGGTTGTTCGATGTTACTCTTGTTTCAAAGGTTAGTAGGTTAAATGTTGTTCGCAATGTTTTTAGATTATATAATGGTAAAATTCTTAAACACTCAAAAATAGTTTGCCAAAGGGCTGCTGAGGTGAAAATTGCTTCAAATCCACCATTTAATCTCGAGGCAGATGGTGAGTCGCTTGGTACTTCGCCTTTTTCGTTTAGCCTTGTCCCCAATGGGGTTAAGGTAATTGTTGGTGCCGATTTATCGGGTATAGAAGGGCCACCGGTGAGTATATACGACTAGTGGGTGTTACATTGGATCAACATCGGGCTGGATAAATATTCCCCTAAAAGGTTGGTACTCTTTAATCCTGTCGAACTCTCCTTGCAGAAGCGCTTTTGCTTTTGTTAAATCTACATTGCGCTCAAACTTCACTAAAATCTCTTTAATGTAAAAGTTCTGAATTCTGTTGATTAGCGGATCCTCGGGACCCAATACTCTATGTTTAAATATGGCTTTTAGGTTGCGGGCTAGTTGCTCTGTAGCCACATCGAGCGTTTTGTTGTCGCGATGTTTTACTACAACTTTTACCAGTCGGTAGTAGGGTGGGTATCGGTAGTTGTTACGCTCAAGTAGCTGCTGCTTAAATAGCAGCTCAAAGTTGTTCTCAATTACCTGTTGAATTACGGGATGGGTTGGGTTTGCTGTTTGAATCAGCACCTTGCCCTGCTTGTTCTTACGTCCAGCTCTGCCGCTAACCTGCGCCATAAGTTGGTAGCTGCGTTCATAGGCTCTAAAATCGGGGAAATTGAGCATATTGTCGGCATTAAGAATGCCCACAAGGCTTACCTTGTCGAAATCGAGCCCTTTGGTCACCATTTGCGTGCCAATAAGTATATCGATTTTACCGGTTTCGAAATCGCCAATAATCCGCTCGTATGAGTTTCGGCTTCGGGTCGAGTCCAAATCCATACGTTCTATCGATGCTTTAGGGAAAAATATGGCTAACTCCTCCTCAATCTTCTCGGTTCCAAATCCTTTAGTGCTAAGCCTATGGCTGCCGCATGCCATACAGGTGCTGGGGTTTTGCATTGAGAAACCGCAGTAGTGGCAAACCAACTGGTTACTATGCTTGTGCAGCGTTAGACTAACGTTGCAGTGTTTGCATTGTGGTACCCAGGCACACTCGTCGCACTCAACAAATGGCGAGTAGCCACGTCTGTTTTGGAAGAGGATTACTTGCTCGCCATTGGATAGGCTCTCCTCAATCGATTCGAGTAGCTGTGGGGCAAACATCGATTTCATCTGCTTCTTTTTGCGTGCGGTAAGGGTATCGATAACCAAAATATTTGGCATACTAATCCCTCTGTAGCGCTGGGTTAAGCTGGCTAGTCCGTACTTGCCAACCTGTGCGTTGTAAAACGATTCTATCGAAGGGGTGGCTGTTCCCAACAAAACCTTGGCACCGAATAGCTGGGCAAGCACAATGGCTGCATCGCGGGCGTGGTAGCGTGGTGCCGGGTTATACTGTTTAAATGTGTTTTCATGCTCTTCATCAATAATTACAAGTCCCAATCTTTTAAAGGGAAGGAATATTGATGATCTAACGCCCAGGATTACGTCGTATGTTTTCGAGTCATCAGAGGTGCTGTCGTTAAGCAGGTTTTGGTAAACCTCTACCCGTTGGTTGTCGCTAAACTTGCTGTGGTAAATGCCTACGCGGTTGCCAAAGTGTTGCTTTAACCTGTTGATGATTTGCACTGTAAGGGCAATTTCGGGAAGCAGGTAAAGTACCTGTTTGCCTTGCGCAATTTGTTCTTCAATGAGTTTTATGTAGATTTCGGTTTTGCCGCTCGATGTAACGCCGTGTAAGAGCACAACCTTTTTGTGGCTGAACTGGCTGTTGATTTCCGATAGCGTTTCGGTTTGAATGCTGGTGAGTGAAACTGTATGTTTTTCGTCAGTATTTTCAAGGTTTAATCTAGACACTTCGCGGATTTCGCTCTCGAAAATATTCTTATCAACCAATGCTTTAAATGTAGCTGCCGATACATTTGCCTTTTCCATTACCTCCTTTTTAGGAATGGCGCTTGTGAAAGTACTATTGCTGGGGGTTGTTATTGCAAGAAAAGCCATTAGCAGCTTTTGCTGAGATTGAGCCCGAGCTAAATCTTCGAATACTCTATTTATATCGGCATCGGTTTTAATAGTGGGGTGTAACTTTACAAACGTTTCGAGTTTTGGTTTAAAGGCCGATTGAAGGTTCTCTTCAATGGATAAAATCTTTTTATCGAGCAATTTTTTTATGGTGCCCATTGGGCGATTTATATCCGATTTTGCTACTAGTTGCTGTATGCTAATGCTCTTGTTCTCTTCGAATGCGCTAAGAATTGTGGCTTCCAACTCGCTAAGCATATCAACCAAGGCGAAGTTTTCGCCTTGACCCACAAGCGTTTCGCTCTCGAGTTTAAGTGCCGAGGGCAATGCCGCTTTCATTACCTCACCAAGGGTACACATGTAGTAGTTGGCAATCCACTCCCAAAACTTAATTTGATTTTCGTTTACCAAGGGTTCCGTGTCGATAACCTGAACAACGTCTTTGGTTTGATATCCTTCGGGAGCCTTGCTGTGCACGCTGTAAACAATGGCCGAGTAGAGCTTCTTTTTACCAAGCTGCACAACAACTCTTACCCCAGGCACAACTTGCCCTACCATATCGTTGGGAACGGAGTAGGTGTAGAGTTTGGGCAGCGCCAAGGGCAGTATTACCTCTGTGTATAGTTGGGTTTGGGTGTTCACAAAGGCAAAATTAGTTTTTTTTGTTGATTTGGTTAGATTGAGGAGGGCATTGGTTGTTAGTTGATTTTTTAGTCGGTAAGTCGAAAATGCATAAAGCTAAAAGGCTGAAATGCATCAACAGAATCTCAATCACTCAATCAGTCCCCCAGTCAATAATCCAACCTGCCTGCTCTGACCGATGTCGGACAGGTCATCCAATCATCCAATCGATCCCAACTTAACTAGTCCTTATTTTCGTTTTGCTCCTGTAGCAGGCGGTAGGCCTCTTCCATCTCGGCATAAAACTTTTCGCCGTAGGCTCTGGTTAACGCGCCCTTTAAAAAGCGGAAAACCGGAATGCCTTCCTTCTCGCCAAGTTCGCGAGCTGGTTGGCAAATAGTCCATTGGTCGTAGTTGAGGGCGGTAAAAGTTGGATATTGCTTAACCCTTATGGGGTATAGATGGCATGATATGGGTTTGCGGAACTTTACCTTTCCTTCGAGCCAAGCCTTTTCAATAGCGCAAAATGTTATCCCATTCTCTTCTATAGAATATGCACACTCTTCGTTGTTTATTAGCGGTGTAACCATGTCGCCATCCAAATCTCTTATGGTAACTCCTTGTTCTTCTATGGCTTTTAGTCCACTGGGTTTTAGGTAGGGTTTTATTTGTTCAATTTCTTTCTCAAGCTTTTCTATCTCGT
>CAZTFJ010000006.1:0-15690 GCA_964612255.1 uncultured Rikenellaceae bacterium
GGCCTTCCGTTTTTACCACCACATCTACAACCTAAAAATGCATAATCGACTGTTATTGCGTTACGATTAACTACATGGTAATTCGTATAACCCGTTGCACAACTATTAAGTATTCATACTATAGGGCTTTTTAATCGCCTTTGCCAATAATAATTAAGGAAAACAAGAAACCTGCAATATTTTTTGTAGCAAAAAAATCTACTCGTAAAAAAAGCGAACAGTTCATGTGCGAATACGAACAAAGTTTGCTTAACTGCTTTGTCATATCTATCTTAAAAACAGCCGTTTTAAAATTTTTGCAACTAATTATCAACTTTTTAGAAACATTGGCACAGGATTAGCTGTATAAAGAGCAGAGCTAATAGATAAATATTTAAAAGGGTATTTAAAATTTCAGGACATCAAATTAAAGCATTAAAAAAAGGTTTAGGTTTACAAATAGGGCTGGCCCCTACAAAAGGTTCACACGAGTGAGCCTTTTGACATTTATAACCCCAACAAAAAAGGCTCGTTACCATACCGGTAACGAGCCAAATACTATTAGCACCGTATGCTAACTATGCAGGATGAATAGCCTCTACAGGGCAAACATCTGCACATGCACCGCAATCGGTACAAACATCTGGGTCAATCTTATAGATATCACCTTCAGAAATTGCTTCAACTGTACACTCGTCGATACAAGTTCCTCAATCTGTGCAATCGTCTGAAATTACGTAAGCCATTCTCTTTGAATTTTAAGTTAAACTTTTGCATGTATGCACTACAAAAATACTAGGTTTTATTTATATGAAAAAGAAAAACTATTTTTTTACAGTATTTATAACCAGTATAAATCTGTATAAAGCAAGCATTGTAAAACGCTCTCTTATTGCATATTACCTAACATCGAAATGACCAGCCACGCTAATAATCCCCCTGCGTGCTCAATAACATCCTCATTAACTACCAGCTTAGCGCTATGTAATCCGTCGTTTTTGGCTTCTGAGAAGCCACTTCCTACCCTAAAATATACTGATGGGATATTCTGTGCAAAATAGGCAAAGTCGTCCGTTGTCATTCTAATGGGTAGTTCCAAAACATTATGTGCGCCCAAATACTCCTGAGCAAACCCCATAGCCAGGTTAGTGAACTCTGAATTGTTACATAAAGCAGGGTAGCCTTTTCGGATGTCAACATCGCAATGGCCTCCCATACTATTGGCAATTCCCTGAGCCTGCTGTTTTATAATATCATGAGCCTTGGCTCGCCAATCCTCATTCATTGTTCTAAATGTTCCCTCAATATCAACTTTATCGGGAATAATATTAGTTGCCCCATGAGCCAACACTTTACCAAACGACAACACGGTAGGTGTAGCAACGGGAGAATTGCGGCTCACCACCTGCTGTAAGGCTACCAAAATATGCGAAGCCATAACTACAGGATCGACAAGGGTATGGGGCAATGCTGCGTGCCCCCCTTTCCCTTTAACAGTAAGGTATACCTCGTCGCCCGAGGCCATATAAGGCCCAGCCCTAAAACCAACCTTACCTGCCTCCATCTCTGGCAATATGTGAGCACCCAGCATAAGCTGCGGCCTGTTTTTTTTAAATATATCAGATTCAATAATGCTAATAGCCCCGCCAGGAAGTAACTCCTCGCCAGGTTGAAAAACGAGTACTACCTTACCTTTAATCTCTTTGCGAAATATCCATAATATTTTTGCTGCTGATACTAAGTTAGCCATATGCACATCGTGCCCGCAGGCGTGCATGACATTGGCATTTGAACTGGAGTAATCGAGCTGAGTAAGTTCCTGAATTGGTAACGCATCAAGTTCAGCCCTAATGCCAATTACTGGGCCACCAGAATCTTCGTTTATTATGCCAATTACTCCTGTTCCTCCAACTCCTGTATATACAGGAATACCAATAGACTTAAGTTCCTGAGCAATACGAGTGGCGGTTTTCTTCTCGCAAAACGACAACTCAGGATGTTGATGTAAAAATCGGCGGAGTTCAACAATTTGCTTGAGTTGAGAACTGGCTTGCTTCCGAATTGAACTAATCATTACATAACTATTTACTAAATATCATTTTAAGGGACAGGGCTAGCATAGCAAAGCCAAAAACCTTTTTTAAAATCTTTTCAGGAAGATTTATCGACATGAGCGAGCCAAGATAACTACCCACAATAAAAGCTAAAGCAAGAACTATTACGTACTTTACGTTCACATACCCTGAACGATAATAGTTATAGGCTCCCAGTAAAGCCACCGGGAACACAATAACGGCCAAACTTGTGCCCTGAGCCTGATGCTGAGAAAACCCCATAAGAAACACTAGGGCTGGCACAATAATAATACCGCCGCCCAAACCAAGCGAACCGCCAGTGAAACCAGCTAACAGACCTATTAGGACAAGCAATATAAATTCGGGAATGCTCATTAAATTTCAATTATTTAATGCAAATGTAACTAAAAAACCAAAGAGGCAGATACGAAGAACAATTGTAATTAGGCTGCTACTTTTTATAGAAACTCCGGATGGAATAATGTTTGATAGATTATTAAACCAATATTAATACAAGAAAGCCATAATTCTTTTTAATTTTGAAATCTGTAAAAAACAAGTTAAACCAATTGCATATGAAAAGCATAGTAATTTCAATTCTATTTGCATTTAGCGCACTAGCACTAACGGCACAGGATAATACGCCAGTGCCACAATTCGAGAAGGCTGTCCATAATTTTGGAGAGATTCTTGAAACCAAAGGGGCTGTTACAGCTGAGTTTAAACTTAAAAATACTGGCAATGCCCCACTAATTATTAACCGAGTAGCAACCTCATGCGGCTGTACAGCATCGAATTGGACCAAGGAGCCTATCCCACCCGAAGGCGAAGGTGTAGTATCAATTACATACAATCCTCGCGGAAGGCCAGGTGCAATTAACCAACGAGTTACCGTATTTACCAATGCGCCAGGCGCTGGTATAGTTCTATCGCTAAGAGGTCAAGTGCTTCCCCGACCAAAAACCAAAGAAGAGATTTTTAGACGCAGGATTGGCGACTTAGGGCTTACCAACTCCCACGCCTCTATGGGTGTAGTTTATGTAAACCAGCAAAAAGCCGATACGCTAAGGATGTACAACTTTGGTAAGGAAAAGATTGAAGTAACCTTCGACAGAGTTCCTAAAAACATAACTGTTACAGCTAATCCTAGCGTGCTTGCTCCCGAGCAGGAAGGGCAAATTATTGTATCGTTCGACTCAAAAGGCATAGATGATTGGGGGTACATAGTAAACCGAATATACGTAATGGTTAATAACGAACGTATAAGAGGTAATATGATAAATATTAGCGCCCGAATTGAAGAAGATTTCTCAAAACTATCTGAAAAGGAACTTGAGAAGGCAGCTAAAATTGAATTTGCCGAGATAAGGAAAGATTTTGGTGATGTTAAGGAGGGTGATGTGATTGAGCATGAGTTTGTATTTACCAACACAGGCAAAAGCGACCTGATTATCAGAAAAATTAAGGCCAGCTGTGGATGTACAACCGTTGCCCCAAAACTAACAGTTATAAAACCCGGTGAACAAAGTTCGCTAAAAGCCTCGTTCCGAACTCGCGGTTTTTCAGGTAGGCAAAGTAAAACCATAACCGTTATTACCAACGACCCCAAAAATTCAA
Organism: uncultured Rikenellaceae bacterium; assembly: GCA_964612255.1. Classification (GTDB taxonomy): domain Bacteria; phylum Bacteroidota; class Bacteroidia; order Bacteroidales; family Tenuifilaceae; genus Perlabentimonas. Next base: position 3,672 of record CAZTFJ010000006.1, read on the forward strand.
CCGTAGTGCTAAGATTAACAGGAACGGTAACTAAAGAGTAAGAAGCATTTGCAAAAAAAAGTAAAGGGGCTATTGCCCCTTTACTTTTTCAAGTTATACTAATAAGCGTTACTTACACCTTGGTTTCCTGTTCCCTAGGATGTCCGTAAATTTCTATAAGTAAGGGCTCATATCGCTCATAAATTACCCTTCTGCGAAGTTTTAGCGTGGGCGATAGTTCACCTGTGTTTGGGCCCCATTGATCGGCAACAAGTCGGAAACGCTTTATCTGCTCATGGCTACCCAGCTGGCTATTGAGCTTATTTATCTCCTTTTGAATTCGAGCAATAACCTCAGGAATCTTAATTAGCTCGTAATTATTCTCGTAATGAATTTTATGCCTAGCACACCAATCGTGCATAAAGCTAAAGTTTGGAGAAACCAGTGCACTACAAAACTTTTCGTTCTCGCCCACCACCATAGCCTGCTCAACAAAGAACGACTCCTTAAACTTATTCTCAATAACTTGGGGAGCTATGTACTTCCCATTCGACAGCTTAAACATCTCCTTTTTTCTATCGGTAATTACCAGAAAATTATCCTTTTCTATTTTACCAATGTCGCCTGTATGGAACCATCCATCAGCATCAATAGCCTCGGCAGTTTGATCTGGTGATTTATAGTAACCAAGCATCTGACTTGGCCCCCTCATTAAAATCTCACCATCGTCATCAATCTTAACCTCTATATTATCAACAACAGGCCCTACGGAACCAAACATAACACTTTTGGGTTGCATAGGATGATTCACAGCTATTACCGGCGATGTTTCGGTTAAACCATAACCTTCGTAAATGGGGATTCCAGCAGCGAAAAAAACACGTGCAAGCCGAGGTTGCAACGCCGCTCCTCCGCTTACAATAAATTTCAATTTACCACCCAACGCAGCGGCCCACTTACTAAAGATTAATTTACGCGCAATGGCCAACTGGATTAGGTAAAAGACACTGTTTCGTTCCTCCTTGTATCGATATCCCAAATTTACAGCCCAGAAGAAAAGTTGTTTTTTTATCCCAGACAGGTCTTTCCCTTTGGCCAATATTTTATCGTAGGTTTTTTCAATAACTCGCGGAACAGCAACGAAAACACTAGGCCTCACCTCTTTTAGGTTCTGGCTTATGGTTCCCATATTCTCTGCATAATAAATTGATACACCTTTATACTGATAGAAGTATCCAACCATCCGCTCATACACGTGGCTAAGAGGTAAAAAACTTAACGATTTATCGGTATTATCTAATGGCAATCGCTTTATACAAGCCTCAACGTTCGATAAAAAGTTTCTGTGCGATAGCATCACACCCTTTGACAAACCGGTAGTTCCTGAGGTATAAATAATTGAGGCCAAGTCGTTAGGCTGTACAGCTTTTTTAATCTCTTCGAGCTTTTGGTAGTAATCCTTCGCATTAGCTTTTCCTTTGTCAAGAATTTCAATCCAGTTCAAGGCTCCGGGCACCTCATTAAAGGTATACACACCAATAATTGTTGGTATTTTATCGGCTATGGGCTTAATATTTTCGTAAAGACTTTTGTCTGAAACAAATACTATGCGGGTTTCCGAATGTTGCAAAATATGTGCGTACTCCTCGTTGCTAATGGTTGGGTAAATTGGTACATGCACCATCCCAGCTTGGCTTAAACCCATGTCAACAAAATTCCACTCTGGCCTGTTATTAGATATGGTGGCAACTTTATCGCCTTTAGATAATCCTAAGGCTAAAAAGCCATAAGTCATGTTGTTGGCATAGTCAATATATTCGGGAAGGGTATATCCAATCCACTTTCCATTTTGCTTGCAGCTGAGTACAGGATTTGAACCATAAATTGATTTGCCACGTTCTAACAAATCAAACAATCGGGTAACTTCCATAATAACCAATTTTAATTAATACTTGATCCCTAATGAATTTTTACTCAAAAAAAATTAGCTTTACCACTTACTAAAACGCGATAAAAATATGAAAAAGATAACTACTTTACTGATCGTTTGTTCAATTTTTTACGCTATTCAAGCACAGCCTCTCGATGCTTACCGCATATACAAGGCAAATGGAGAACAAACAGACTTTGGCTCAATGGCAACCGAAGTGGCAAAAAGCCAAGTAATTCTTTTTGGCGAGCTACATGACAACCCCATAGCCCACTGGTTACAACTTGAACTAACTAAAGACCTTTTCCAGAAATTTGGACCTGCACTTACTTTGGGGGCAGAAATGTTCGAAACCGATAATCAGCTTTTACTCGACGAGTACCTTAACGGACAAATATCGCAACGAAACTTTGAAGCAGAGGCTAGGCTTTGGAATAACTACAAAACCGATTATAAACCATTGGTTGAATTTGCCAATGAGAATAAGCTGGTTTTTCTGGCCACTAACATTCCTCGCCGTTACGCTTCAATGGTAGCCAAGGGTGGATTTGAAGCGCTCGATAACATTTCTCCCGATGCAAAGGAGTTCATAGCCCCACTACCCCCACCCTACGATGCCGAACTACCTGGATACAAGGCGATGTTACAAATGATGGGAATGCCAGGGAAGAAGGGAGCTAGTAACGAAAACTTTCCCAAAGCACAAGCCATTAAAGATGCAACTATGGGTTGGGTAATATCGGAATACTTAACAGATAACAACAAAATTATCCATTACCACGGCACATACCACTCAAACAATTACGAAGGAATTGTTTGGTATGTAAAAACATACAAACCCAATACATCAATTAGCACTATTGCAACTATTTTGCAGGATGATTTAAGCATTTTAGACAATAGCAATCTAAATCTGGCCGATTTTATAATTGTTGTTCCAACTACAATGACAAGAACATACTAGTTTTGTTTTTAAATGACAAGGCTATTAATTATCCAAATTATTGCTTTTGGGCTAATTTGCACATATAGCCCTAAGGTAACAGCTCAACTAAAGTTACAATCGGAAAACGATACGATTGATAGCAAAAGGCTCGTAGCTGTTGCAGGAGTTGGTGCTGGACTTTACACTGGCGGATTGTCATTCCTTGGCTTTGTTTGGTATAAAGATCACCAGCGCGTACCATTTCATTACTACAACGACAGCAAAGGTTACCTGCAAATGGATAAATTTGGGCATGCCTATGCTGCATACTGGGAGAGCTACGCGGCTTACAAATCACTGCGCTGGGCTGGGCTAAATAAAGAGCAGGCCTTGATTTGGGGTGGGCCAGTAGGATTTGTTTTTCAACTTCCCATCGAAGTTTTTGATGGTTTATATAAGGGCTGGGGTTTCTCGTGGTGGGATGTGGGAGCCAACGCTTTTGGCTCAGCCCTATTTTCGACTCAGCAAGCAATTTGGGGGCAACAAATTATACAGATGAAATTTTCATACTCACCCAGCGGATATCCAAAATATCATACTATCCTTGGCGAAACCCCTCTTGAGAGTTTTTTTCTTGATTACAACGGCCATACTCATTGGCTATCGGTAAACCTTAAGAGTATTACCGGAATACAAAAATTACCAGCATGGCTAAATGTTGCCTTTGGTTACAGCGCCAATGGAATGATTAAGGAGTTTGAAAATCCTAAATGGTATCAAGGAAAACCATTCCCCCATTTAGATCGATATAGGCAGTATCTTTTTTCGCTTGACATTGATTTAACAAAAATTCCTGCTAAAAAAAAGTGGGTAAGAAATACTTTTCAAGTGCTAAACGTTCTAAAAATCCCATTCCCAGCAATAGAGGTTAACAGGATAGATGGGGTACAATTTGCACCACTATACTTCTAGTTCAATCGTTTTTCAAAAATAATTCGAACAGGTTCATCGGGCTTATTGGGTATAGCACCTTTATTTGCAAAGCCCTTTCCCTCTAGAAGTTTGCAAAGCGACTCATCGTCGATGGGAATTACTCCACGTATGAGCCCAAAGCCTTTTTCGCGCGAGTGTGCTTCTGCATAATCAATCATCTCCTTTGCCAATCCACGACCCTGGTAATGAGGAAAAATTGCAAGACGATCGATGAAAGAGACCGTTGGGTCGGTCTCATCGGGCTTAATTGTGATTGTTCCCACAGCAACTCTACCCGACATGACTATATGCACATATTTTTTGCTAATATCGAGCGAAATTACTGCATAATCGTCACGGGTATTATGCCATGAACACAACCCTTTTGCAATAAGTTGCTCGGCACATTCTCTCACAATGTAAAGCACCTCAAGTAGCTGATTTTCTTTTGCTAGTTGTATGGTTATGGGTTTTGGGTTCATAATATTCTCAAATTTACTTAACAGAGTAAACCATCTCTCCGTTTACAAAAGTTTTTTGGACTTTAACGTTTGGCAACTTGCTATTATCAGCAGTCATAATATCCTGCTCAAGTACAACAAAATCGGCAACCTTTCCAGGTTCAAGACTTCCTTTAAAATCCTCTTCAAAAGCGGCTTTAGCAGCCCAGATTGTCATAGCCCTAAGGGCTTGTTCTCGGGAAAGCGCATTCTCCATCTGAAATCCTTGGGGAGGAAAACCAGCCATATTCTGGCGTGCCACACCAGCATAAAACCCATAAAGCGGATTGATATGCTCAATGGGAAAGTCGCTACCGTTGGGTAGCCATCCATTTTGGTTGAGCAAGTCTTGGTATGTATAGGCATACTTTATCCTTTCGCCCAGCCTATCGGCAGCCCAAATCATATCGGAGGTAGCATGAGTGGTTTGTATTGAAGGTACAATGGCCAGCTGGCCAAAGCGGGGCAAATCGTCGGGGTGAATGGTTTGGGCATGCTCAATGCGCCAGCGCAAATCGTTGCCTGGCTCTAAAAACTCTTCGTAAATATCTATCATAAGCCTTGCTGCCGAGTCGCCAATACAATGAACGGCCACCTGATAACCTGACTCGTAAGCCTTACGAGAAACATCAGTAAGTTTTTGGGTTGTCTCAAGCTGCAGCCCAATAGTACCTGGCGCATCTGAATATGGCTCAAGCATAAGCGCACCGCGTGAGCCAAGTGCCCCATCGGCAAAAAGTTTTACGGTACGTACCGATAGGTAGGGCGTAACATACACACCCTTATCGAGAAAATGCTCGTAATTCTCCTGAGTAGGATTTAGCATGACGTTTATCCTCATTTTAAGCTTGCCAGCCTTGTGCAACTCATCGAAAAGCAAAGCATCGGCCAAATCGGTTCCCGCTTCGCTAACCGAGGTTAATCCCACAGCAAAGCAATTTTTCTGGGCGTTATCGAGAGCCATCACCTTATCGTCCTTCGAATCTGCAGGCACCAAATCGCGAACCAGGTTAATGGCGTTATCAACTAGCACACCCGTTGGTTCTCCATTTACCCTAATTATCTCTCCTCCCGTAACCAGCGTATCGGCACTAAACCCTGCCAATTCCATAGCTTTAGAGTTGGCAATGGCAGCATGTCCATCGATTCGGGTAAGCAGAACGGGCTTATTGGGGAATGCCTTATCGAGCAAATCCTTGGTGGGAAACTCCTTAACATCCCACTCGGTTTGGTTCCATCCACGACCAAGCACCCAGTCGGAAGGATATTTATTTTGATGTTCCACCAGCCTTTCCACAGCCTCGGGCCATGAACTCACTCCAGCAAGCCAAGCATTCCTAAGCCCTAACCCATACCCCAAGAAATGGCAATGTGGATCGATAAAGCCGGGGTAAACGGGTTTACCCTCTAGGTCGATTATATTTTTAGATTTGTATTTGTTCTCAATGGTTTGGTTATCGCCCAATGCAACAACCTTTCCGTTGGCAACTGCCATACTTTGGTATATGGTAAAATCGGTATCAACCGAGTAGATTGTGGCGTTGGTAATAATTAAATCAACATTACTTGAAGTACACGACATAATTAGAATTATTGATAGGGGAATTAGAAATCCCAAAGGTTTTAATTTAAGAAACATAGGTAACTGGTTTTAGTTGCACATACAAATATATTGATTTTGGGCAACATTTTATTAGATATCACAAATACTAAACGTATATAAAAAAATAACAGGCAACAATATTTGCTATATTTGATGGTTTTTCATTTTGTAATAGGACTTACCTAACGAGATTAATGTACTGAATATAATAACATCCAAATGAAACGGGATTTCCCAATATTTCTTTTACTAATTGCAATCTGGTTTTCGAGCTGCTACAAGGAAACCATATCAACAGATCCATCCATTAAGCTTAGCTTTAGCGCCGATACGGTTCTTTTCGACACCATATTTACTAATATAGGTTCTGCCACCCGCTACCTTAAGGTTTACAATGCAAGCAAGAGTGATGTAGAGATAGCATCGGTTCGCCTTGCAGGGGGACAAGCATCGCCCTACCGAATGAATGTGGATGGAGAGGCCACACACCACGCCCAAAATGTTTTTGTAAGGGGCAACGACAGCCTATTTATTTTTGTTGATATAAATGTAAACCCCACCAACGAAAACTCGCCCCTACTTATACCCGATTCTATCATCTTCGAAACCAATGGCAATATCCAGAATGTGAAACTGGTTGCCTGGGGGCAGGATGTTCATCTGCTAAACAAAGAAATTATTGCTGAACCAACCCGATTTACTGCCGATAAACCCTACCTTATTTACGATTACATTTACGTTGAGCCCAATGTTGAGCTAACCATAGATGCTGGCGCAAGGCTGCACTTTCACAACCAAGCACAGCTAGTTGTTGGCGGCACGCTGCAAGTTAATGGCGAGTATGAAAACCCTGTAATTTTCGAGGGCGATAGGCTTGAGCCATTTTATCGCGATAAGGCCGGGCAATGGGGCGGGATTTGGCTTGCGGCAGGCAGTTATAGCAGCACTATTAATTGGGCTGAAATTAAAAATGCTATTAACGGAATTATTGTTGATACCGTGGGATTGCCCAACACCACTACGCTTATAATACACAACACCCGCATTGAGAATATGAGCGCCACAGCTCTGTGGGCCCGCGGTGCTAATGTAGAGGCTGGAAACTGCCTTTTTGCTAATACCGCCGATTATACCGTGGCCCTTACCTGGGGGGGTAACTATCAGTTTTACCACTGCACCATTGCCAACTACTGGGGACAATATATCAGCAGAAAAAATCCTGCCCTATATCTTTGGAACTACTATATCGACGAAAATGGGAATGTTCAACCTCGCGATATTGAAATGGCTCACTTTGCCAACTGCATTATATATGGTTCGCGCATTAACGAATTACAAGTAAACAGCAGCTACCAAGGTCAAACAGTTAATGCCGATATGGAGTATTTCTTTGAAAACTCTATCCTTAGGGTTGATAATAATTTTGATATAAGCAATCCAAATAGTTTTCAAAATATCATAACAGAAAATCCAAAATTTGTTGAGCCATTTGAGCAAAACTACGAACTCGACACCCTTAGCCCTGCAAAAGATATTGGCTTAGTAAACATTGCCACCCTATTCCCTGTTGATTTAAATGGCGCTAACAGGCTAAACGATAAAGGACCCGACCTAGGGGCTTTTGAACGAGCTGAAACATCGCCATTAAACCAAAAGCCACCAAGCATTTACAATGCAAAATAGTTACACAAATTTATTTAACTATGGCATCAAAAAAGCAAAACATCAAAAGAATGGTTTTACTTCTAGCACTAGCACTGCTAGCCATACAGAATACTTTTGCGCAAGATCGATTTCGGATTATGTTTTACAACGTAGAAAACCTTTTCGATCCCTTTGACGATACCCTAAAAAACGATAACGAGTTTACACCCGAAGGGGAAAGATACTGGACATGGAACCGAATGAACGAAAAGGTAAATAACGTATATAAAGTTATTACAGCCGTTGGTGAGTGGAATCTGCCTACAATAGTTGGAGTTTGTGAAATTGAAAACCGATTTGTGCTAGAGCGCATCACCAAACATACCCCACTCTCAAAGTTCAACTACCAAATTGTGCATAAAGAATCGCCCGATTTTAGGGGAATTGATGTGGGGCTAATTTACCGTCCCGACCAGTTCACTGTGCATGAGGAACAATTTTTTCGCGTTACCTACCCCGATAACCCTGACCGTGCCACCCGCGATATTCTTTACGCTCGGGGCGTACTTGCCACCAACGACACGCTACACGTTTTTGTGAATCACTGGCCATCGAAATACGGAGGGGCCTTGGCCACGGAGCCCGGAAGAATTGCCGCAGGCAAATTGGTGCGGCACAAGGTCGATTCTATTCGAATATTTTACCCCAACGCGCACATAATAATCATGGGCGATTTTAACGACACGCCTAGCAGCAGGCCTTTGGTTGAAGGATTACAGGCCCAACCACCAACCGAAAACCTTAAGTCCAGCGGGCTATATAATCTGCATCACAAGTACGAGGCACAAAGCGAAGGTACGCTGAAATACCAAGGGGCGTGGGAGGTAATTGATATGATGATTGTGTCGAAGAGTCTACTTAGTAATAAACATGGCATTTACACTACAATTGATGGCGGTAAAATTTTTCGGGACGAATTTCTTTTAGAGGATGACGATAGATTTGTTGGCCAACAACCCAAACGAACATTTATTGGCTACAGATACCACGGAGGAATTAGCGACCACTTGCCCATTTATATCGATTTATTCCCTAGCAAGCAGAATAGATAGAAAACTAGCTTATCGGGGACAATCATTCTTCCCAAAAGCTAATTTTTCTACAAACCTACTCAGCAAAACATATTTCGCTTTAAAAAACCTAAAATATACATTACTAACTAAAGTAAATTCTAAGGTCAAGAACAGCAGCATATTAAACCCAAATAATCAATGCATAAGCTGTGTCTTTTTCTAATGACGTTTATAGAAAAAGAATCGCTAATAACAACCGGAGCGAAGCGTAGCTCAGCGTTAGCTAAATTTGGGTTAAACCCAACCAATCTTAAAGGGTAAGCCTTAGTCCATAAAATATAAAAAGCAAATACCCAAACCTTAGTCCACATCACCAAACAAAAAACAGCTATACCTAAACCTTTTCGGCAAAAATTTGTCATATATTAGCATAACCATATATCAACATACCCATATGACAAAGAGAATCATTAGCTTAGCAACAATTGCTTTATTTCTTCTACTTGCAGCAACCAGCTGCACCGAGAGCAAGAAAAGCGAGAAAGGAAGTTCAAACAGAGGCCGAGCAGGGCTTGAGGTTAATGCCTACATTGTAAAGCTGCAACCCCTAACCCAAGGGCTATCGCTTTCGGGAACGCTTTTAGCTGGCGAAGAGGTTGAACTACGAGCCGAAACTACTGGCAAACTAGTAGAGTTTCATTTAGATGAAGGCCGGTTTGTGAAAAAAGGCCAGCTGCTTGCTAGAGTAAACGATAGCGAAACAAGGGCACGCCTCGATAAGCTAAAGTCGGATTTGGAGCTGGCACTCGAAAATCTGGAGCGCAACCAAAGGCTAAAGGATATTAATGCCCTTAGCCAGCAAGAGCTCGATGTGGCCATTAACCGAGTTGATGGGATTAAGGCAGAAATTCGTCTGGCCGAAGCACAAATACAAAAGGCAGAAATTAGGGCACCCTTCGATGGTAAAATTGGCCTACGCAATGTTAGCCCTGGTAGCTTTATTGGAGCCAATACCGTACTTGCCACATTAATACAAGACAATCCGCTAAGGCTCGAATTCTCTATCCCCGAGCGCTACGCCTATGGCGTAAAGGCAGGCAAGGAAATTACCTTTACCCTGGGGCATCAGCCCAACGAGTATAAAGCCACCATTTACGCTACCGAGTCGGCCATAGATCAACAAACCAGAGCATTGCGCGTTAGGGCTATGTGTAGCAATCCTCAAGGCGAACTGCTTCCCGGTTCTTTTGCCAGGGTGTCGTTCATCCTCAGCGGGAATCCCAAAACCATTCTAATTCCCCCACAAACGCTTGTCCCTGTGTTGGGCGGACAAAACGTGATACTTGCCCGCAATGGCAAAGCCACATTTGTACCCGTTGAAACTGGTATTAGAACAGCCACATCGGTTGAGATAATCTCGGGGATTGAACCAGGCGACACGCTGCTACTCTCCGGGCTCCTTCAGGTTAGAGAAGGCACTACAATAAACACAACCATTGTAGATGGCTGGTAGCAGACCTAGTTTGTTCTCAAAAAATTGCATTTTATTTTGATATTGATTTCGATAATCGGATGGCCGATAGTTGAAAAATCACCAATAAATACAACCAATGAACTTATCATCACTCAGCATAAACAGACCCGTTCTGGCCTCGGTTATGTCAGTTGTAATTGTAATATTTGGCATAATTGGTTACACATTCCTAGGCATTAGGGAATATCCCAGCGTTGACCCACCCGTTGTTTCGGTAAGCACATCGTATGTTGGTGCCAATGCCGATGTTATTGAGGCTCAAATTACCGAACCGCTCGAAGCCGCTTTAAGCGGTATCTCTGGCATAAAATCGATAACCTCAACCAGTTCCGACGGCAGCAGCCGAATTTCGGTTGAGTTTGAGCTAGGGGTTGATATGGAGGCCGCCGCCAATGATGTGCGCGATAAAATGTCGCAGGTGGTTAGGCGACTTCCACCCGACATTGACGCCCCAGTGGTATCTAAGGCCGATGCCGATGCCGAAACCATAATTGTGCTAACGGCACAAAGCGAAACCCGCGACCTGCTTAGCCTATCGGATATTGGGAACAACCTAATTAAGGAACGCCTACAAACCGTTACCGGGGTTAGCGAGGTTCGCATTTGGGGCGAAAAGAGGTACTCTATGCGACTTCACCTCGACCCTAATAAACTCTCGGCATATGGAATGACTCCCGGTGATATAAAAGTAGCCCTAAGCCGCGAAAACATTGAACTACCCACTGGAACTATTGAGGGTTACTACACTAATCTATCTATTAGAACGCTAGGTCGACTCGTAACAGAAGACGATTTCAATAATTTGATAATTCGCGAGGTAAATGGAATACCTGTTAAAATTAAGGATGTTGGTAGAGCCGAACTGGCACCCGAGAATGAGATGACCCTTTTTAGGGGCAACAATGGTACACCCCAAATTGGCGTAGCCATTACCTCGCAACCCGGTGTAAACTACATATCCATTGCCGACGAGGTATACCGCCGAATCGATCAGCTTAACAGAGAACTGCCCGAGGATATAAACCTTGAGGTTGGAATTGATATCACCACATCAATTAGAAAAGCGGTTAAGGAGGTGCAAGACACCATTCTGTTTGCCTTTGCCCTTGTAGTAATTGTGATATTTGTTTTCCTCCGCCGGTGGAGAACCACCATTATCCCAATGATTACAATCCCCATAGCCTTGATAGGATCGTTCTTTATCATGTACATCATGGACTTTTCCATAAACGTGCTATCACTCCTAGGTATAGTCCTGGCAACAGGCCTTGTGGTTGACGATGCCATTGTGGTAGTAGAAAATATATTCACAAAAATTGAAAAGGGCATGAACCCCGAAAAGGCGGGACATGAAGGAACTAAGGAGATTTTCTTTGCCATTATATCAACAACAATTACTCTAGTTTCGGTATTCCTACCCATTGTATTCCTGCAAGGAATTACAGGCCGTCTTTTCCGCGAGTTTGGAATAGTACTATCAGGTGCTGTTATCATCTCGTCGTTTGTAGCCCTTACCCTAACCCCAATGCTTAGCGTTAGGGTACTAGGCAAAAAGCATAAGGAAACTCGATTCTCGATATATATGGGCCGTGTTTTCGATAATCTTTCAAACGCATACCAACGTGGCCTAAGTTCTTTTATTAATAAACGGTGGGTTGCCCTTGTAATAACCTTTGTAGCACTTGCAGTAATTGGCGTTCTGGGAACAATAATACCATCGGAATTGGCTCCGCTTGAGGACAAAAGCCGTTTAAGCATAAACGCAACTGCTCCCGAGGGTACCTCGTTTGAACTAATGTATGATTACATAACCAACATAATTAGTTTTGTTGCTACACTGCCAGAACGCCGTGCCATTG